>MGZZ01000086.1:68733-78786 GCA_001802795.1 Ignavibacteria bacterium GWC2_36_12
GTTTCTTTATACTCATCCTCTATTTTCTTCCTTTCAAGCCCGGTCAATCTCTGGAGACGCATATCGAGAATAGCTTTCGCCTGGATTTCCGACAGCTTAAACCTCTTCATCAGGTTATTTTTAGCTGTCTCCACATCTTTCGATTTCTTGATCGTATCGATTACCGCATCAATATTATCAAGAGCAATTATGTATCCCTCGAGGATATGTGCTCTTCTCTCTGCTGCATCAAGGTCGTACTTCGTTCTTCTGATCAGCACATCCATCCTGTGGCTGAGGAAGTGCTGCATCATCTCTTTAAGATTAAGGACTTTCGGAATTCCATGAACCAGGGCTAACATTATAACGCCAAATGTATTCTGCATTTGCGTATGCTTAAAAAGCTGGTTTAAAACTATCGCGGGCTGAGCATCTCTCTTTAACTCAATAACTACTCTCATACCGTCCCGGTCGGATTCGTCTCTTATATTTGAAATATCATTCAGCTTGCCGGCTCTTACTAGCTCAGCCATTTTCTCAATTAGGTTTGCTTTATTTACCTGGTAGGGAAGTTCTGTAATGACAATGTTTTCCCTGTTATTCTTGAGAGTTTCTATATTAGCTTTAGCGCGGACAACTAGTCTCCCGCGCCCGGTTTCAAAAGCCGATTTAACACCCTCATAACCATAAATAATTCCACCGGTAGGGAAATCCGGTGCAACAACATGCTTCATCAGCTTTTTGATTGTTATATCGGGATCCTTTATCAGAGCAATCAACCCATCTATAACCTCGTTTAAGTTATGAGGAGGAATATTGGTTGCCATTCCAACTGCGATACCGCTTGAGCCATTAACAAGAAGATTGGGAAGATAAGAAGGAAGAACTGTGGGCTCCTGTAATGAGTCGTCGAAGTTCGGGATAAAGTCAGCGGTGTTTTTATCAAGATCGCGAAGCATTTCTTCTGCAATTCTTGAAAGACGCGCTTCTGTATAACGCATTGCTGCAGGAGAATCCCCATCGACAGAACCGAAGTTTCCCTGTCCATCGACAAGAGGATAACGGAGAGAGAAATCCTGTACCATTCTAACCATTGTATCATAAACGGCAGTATCCCCGTGTGGATGATACTTACCAAGAACTTCTCCTACAATTCTTGCAGATTTCTTGTACGGTTTGTTATATGCAACTCCCAGCTCGTGCATGCCGAATAAAACTCTTCTGTGAACCGGCTTCAATCCATCTCTTACATCGGGTAATGCTCTTGCAACTATTACAGACATTGAATAGTCTATGTAAGAGGACTTCATCTCCTCTTCTAATGATACAGGAACTATTTTTTCAAAAATTGTTGCCATTGTCTTTTAAACTTCTTCTTAGATTATATATCCAGGTTTGCGTACTTAGCATTTTTCTCAATGAACTCTCTTCTGGGTTCGACAGCATCGCCCATTAGAGTTTCAAAAATTTTATCTGCATTGGCTGCGCTTTCGAGAGTAACCTGCAGAACTGTTCTTGTCTCCGGGTTCATTGTTGTTGTCCAGAGCTGTTCGGGATTCATTTCTCCCAATCCTTTATATCTTGAAATAGAAACTCCTTTGACAGAGCCGTCTTCAAGAGTCTCGGCTGGTTCTGCTTGTTCAACTTTGCCGTTTACCTTAAGCCTTTTTAGAATTTCCTTTCTTTCGTTATCGTCAAACGCATAGAATTCTTCTTTGCCTTTTTTTATTTTGTACAACGGCGGTTGAGCAATATATACTTTACCCGCAGTAATAAGATCTTTCATATGCCTATATAAAAAAGTAAGAAGGAGTGTTCTGATATGACTTCCGTCCACATCAGCATCGGTCATAAGAATTATTTTCCCATAACGGGCTTTCGCCGGATCGAAATCAATTCCAAAACCCGCGCCTATTGCCGATATCATTGCTCTGATTTCATCGTTCTCTAAAATCTTATTGATCTTTGCCTTTTCTACGTTCAGAATTTTTCCTTTGAGTGGAAGTATCGCCTGGAACCTTCTGTCTCTTCCTTGTTTTGCGGAACCGCCCGCAGAATCTCCTTCAACTATATAAATTTCACAAAGCTCGGGATCGGTTATTGAACAGTCTGCTAATTTTCCCGGAAGGTTCATGTTATCAAGAGCATTTTTTCTCCGCGCCAAATCTCTTGCTTTTCTTGCTGCTTCCCTTGCTTCGGCAGCACGCAAACATTTTTCAAGAATTTTCTTTCCAACAGATGGATTCTCTTCAAGGAATTCTGCAAGTTTCTCGCCAACGAGAGTTTCAACAGCAGATTTTGTTTCGCTGTTTCCCAATTTTGTTTTTGTTTGTCCTTCAAACTGTGGTTCCGCAACTTTAACAGAAATAACTGCTGTTAATCCTTCTCTAAAATCATCTCCCGTTAGTGTGATTTTGCTATCCTTAATAAGGTTGTTTTTGTAAGCATAGTTATTGAGGGTTCGGGTTAGGGCTGTTTTAAATCCTACTAGATGGGTTCCGCCCTCATGCGTATTAATATTATTTACGTAAGAAAAAATATTTTCTGTATAACTGTCGCTGTACTGAAAAGCTACTTCAACCGGTGTATTGTCTCTTTCGCCTTCAACATAAACTGTTTTATGCAGGGGCTGCCGTGCTTCATCGAGGTACTGAACAAATTCAACTATTCCTCCTTTAAAATGATATGTGGCTTCCTCACCGCCGTTTCTTTCATCTTTAATTTTTATTGTAATATTTTTATTTAGATACGCAAGCTCTCTCATTCTTTCGGCAATAGTATCAAATCTGAACTCCGTGACTTTGAAAATCTCCTTGTCCGGCAGAAAGGTTACCTTTGTCCCTGTTTCATTCTTTTTGCACTTACCAATCTCTTTTGCGGGCTTAATTGGAAGACCTCTCTGATATTCCTGGAAGTATATGCCTCCGTTTCTCCTTACTTCAACTTTCAACCACTCGGATAAAGCATTCACTACCGAAACACCAACACCATGCAAACCGCCCGATACCTTATAGCTATCTTTGTCAAACTTGCCGCCTGCGTGGAGAACAGTCATAACAACTTCTAATGCGGATCTTTTTTCTTCGGGATGCATATCGACCGGGATTCCACGACCGTTATCAGTTACAGTAACGCTATTATCCTTGTGAATCAGTATCTCTATGTTATCGGCATAACCTACCATTGCTTCATCTATACTGTTGTCTACTACCTCATTTACCAAGTGATGAAGCCCCCTTGCGCTCACATCTCCAATATACATTGCGGGTCTTTTTCTTACTGCTTCAAGACCTTTAAGTACGTTTATACTTTTTGCGCTATATTCGTTTTTAACAGTTGTCTTAGACATATTATAATTCCGGATTATTTAACTTAATTTCCTATGAAACAAATCTTATTGATATAACTCTCTCTTCATGAAAAAAACTATTGATCTTTTTTATTATTAGTTCTTCATTAAACTTAAGCTCGTTTCTCAGCACAGAGTTTTCTGCCCTTAATAATAATGCTTTCTTATCCATCTTTTGGGGAAAAACTATTTTTTCAAGGCTTGGAAAAATTTCGTAAAACCTTTCTATAACTTCGGACTGCTTAATTATTTTTCTGACATTTGATAATCGGGGATCCGTGTCAAAAACTTCTTTTATGCTTACAAAATTATTATGCATAAGTCACTTCCCCGGCTTTAAGCATTATAACATTATCCGTTTCATTTCTTTTTAAGAAAGAAAAGTTTGATAGGTCGGTTACCGTAATAAACGCCTGTTCGACATTTGTAAGATACTGGCTGATTTTTTGAGCCCTGTGCGTGTCTAGTTCTCCAAAGACATCGTCAAGCAGGAATATGGGCTCTGTTCCCGTTATTTCTTTCAGGTAAAAAAATTCTGCGAATCTCAATGCCACCTGAAATGTTTTGTGCTGGCCCTGTGAGCCGTATGTCTTAAGGTTATTTCCATTCAGGCTAAAAATAAAATCGTCCCTCTGTGGACCGACAAGATTTGTACCTCTTGCTATTTCTTCCTCTTTTCTTCTGGCTATTTGCCTTTCAAATTCTTTCTCAATGTCTTCCCCGGTATAATTTCCGAGGTGTGCATAAAAAACTTCCGGCGTTTCAGCCTGCTCCATTATAAGAGCATATGATTGGCTTACATACTCATTAAAAGAGTTAATAAATCGTTTACGCTGCTTTATTATGTAAGACCCGGTTCTTACCAAAATTGATGACCATGCGTCCAGTTCGCTCAACATATTCTTGCTTCTATGATCTTTAATTTGATTTAGCAGAGAAGAGCGCTGAAGCAATGTTTTGTTATAATCAAGAAGGTTTCTAAAGTATGTTTCGCTTGCCTGTGAAATTACAGAGTCTATAAATCTTCTTCTCTCACCGGGTGTTCCCTGTGTAATAGCATGATCGTCGGGCGATAAAAGAACTACTGGAAATTTACCAATTATATCTGCTGCTCTCGTGATTTTCTTTTCGTTTTTGAAATAACTCTTTTTATTTTGGCTTTTAGTATATATAACGTTGGCTCTGTTTTCCGTTTCTCCACGGAAGATCCCTGCTATTTCAAATCTATCTTCATTAAAGCAAACTGCTTCTCCGTCGGTCTTAACCGTGTGACCTTTTGCTGTACAGAGATAAACTATCGCCTCTATAACAGAGGTTTTGCCCTGTCCGTTGCCTCCTATTATATAGTTCAGCCCGGATGAGAAATTTAGGTTTAAGCTTTTATGACTTCTGAAATTTTTTAACTGAATGTTGCTTAATATCATATTAATTATTTAAACGGACCGGCATCAACAATAACATCAGCTCTTCGTTCTCTGGTATTTCCCCCGGTTCTATTATACAAGCTTTGGTTGGAGAATGCAGCTTAAATACTGTCTCGTCATCGTTTACATGAGAGAGAATATCGCTAACGTAAGCAGTATTAAATCCTATATCCAAAGGATCTCCGCTATATTCACAATTAACACTTTCTCTGGCGTTCGATCCATGATCAATATCTTCGGCTGATATTTCCAAGGCATTTTCTTTTATTGAAAATTTTACCTGTTTGGAACTTGCTGAGGAAAATATCATCATTCTTTTTATGGTTGCCAGAAGATCTCCGGTTTTAACCTTTAATATTTTGTCGTTCTCCAGGGGAATTACACTATTATAAGCAGGGTACTTTTCTCCTATTAGTCTGGTTATAAAATCAAGGTCTCCAAAATTAAAAGACATATGCGTTTTGCTTAAAAATATTTTTACGTCCGCCTCTCCTATCAGCTTTGAAAGAACGGATATTGCCCTCTCGGGAACTATATACTGTTCCTCTTTATTAAATTTTATATTCCTGTTAACATATTTAACCAGGCGGTGACCATCTGTTGTAACAAAGCGGAGACCGGCTTCTGAAAATTCAAAAAGAGTTCCGGTCATTGCGGGTCTCATATCCTCCCTGCTCATAGCAAAAGAAGTTTGGTCTATAAATTTTTTAAGATCATTTCCATTTAGAGTAATTTCTTTTTCCTTATTAACTGTGGGTATGTCGGGAAAATCTTCGGGAGAAGTATAACTAATATTGTAAACACCACTCTCTGTTGAAAGTACTATTTTGGTGTTTTGTTCTGTCTTAAAGTGTATCTGGGTATCTCCAAGTGATTTTATTATATCATAAATCAACCTGGCGGGTATAACCATTTTTGCATTCTCATCTGCGGCTACATTTATGGAAGACTTTAATGCAATTTCTAAATCTGTAGAAGATACTGTGAGCATACCGTCTTTTATATCGAATAGAAAATTTTCCAAAATAGGCATTGGAGTACGGGAAGGTACTGCGGGTATAACTTTAGATAGTAGTTTTTCCAGTATCTTACTATTTATTTTGAATTCCATTGAATTATCTCCTTTAGAAACGTATAAAAATACTAAAAAAAGGTGCCAATCTCAATGAATTTTCTCAATTATATAATATGGAATGTGGAACAAATCTATAGTTTCTTTTCCAGATAACAGCAGGATTATTATTAATAATATATTTAAATAAAAATTAATAATAAATAAATATCATGTTAATATGTTGACAGAAGAATACCAGGTAAATAGCATACCTTAAAAAGGCTTTATTTATAAACATACGATAGTTAATAAAATATTATTAAGTAATCTTTAATAGAGAAATGTTTTTTAATTATAGTTGTAAACAGTTTATATACATGTTAATAAGCACCAACAAAGGGTTTAAAGAGCGGATTTATTTTATAAAAATATTTGATATTTAAGAGGATAATATTTCTATTTGGGTCTTCAGTGTTTTAACCAAAGATATCATAGATGGGTCTTTTGACATAGCGTCTTCTATAGTGTTGTGAGCATGTATAACGGTAGAGTGATCCCTTCCCCCAAATTGGAGACCAATAGATTTTAGAGAGGATCTAGTTAATTCTTTTGAAAGATACATTGCTATCTGGCGTGCCAGCACAATTTCTTTCTTTCTGGACTTGTCTCTTATTTTATCTTCCGTAATATTAAGGTAGGAACAAACTATTTTAGTAATAGTTTCTATGGTGATATTAACCTTCCGATCAGTAGCAATTTCTTTCACAATTTTCTTGGTTAAATCGAGATCAATATTAACAGAATTCAACGAAGCGCTTGCAAGCAGCTTAATTAAGCACCCCTCAAGTTCTCTAATGTTAGAGGTAATATTGTTGGCAATATATTCCAGTATTTCTATAGAAATGGTCATTCCATAATCGTCGGATTTTCTCTTAAGAATAGCAAGCCTTGTTTCAAGCTCTGGTGGTTGAATATCTGCTGTTAAGCCCCATTGGAATCTTGATATTAATCTTTCATCAAGCCCCCTCAGCTCTTTAGGCGGCTTGTCGCTGGATAGTATTATTTGTTTTCTAGACTGGTGGAGAGTATTGAAAACATGAAAGAACAAATCCTGGGTTTTTTCTTTACCGATCAAGAATTGAATGTCATCTATTATGAGAACATCCATACTTCTGTAAAAACCCGAAAAATCATTTACCTTATTTGATTGAATTGCCTCAACAAAATCAACTGTAAAAGTGTCCGACGAAAGATAGATCGCCCTTCTTTCGGGATAAGTCTCAAGTATTTTATTTCCGGCAGCATGAATTAAATGAGTTTTTCCTAACCCGACACCGCCATAAACAAACAATGGGTTAAAAGAGGTACCCCCCGGATTATCGCTTATAGCTAAAGCAGCAGCGCGGGCAAGCTGATTTCCTTCTCCCTTGATAAAATTGTCGAATGTGTATCTGGGATTCAGATGTGACTCAAAGTCCTTTTGTCTCGGCTTTTCAATGTGTTTATTTTGAACGATACTTTGCTTAGGTCTAAGCTCCGAAGGCGCACTAGCTTCTTCATTTATAAGGTAAGCAAGCTTAGCCTCAGGTCCCAACACCTGCCTGATGGTCTTAGTAATTAATGTATTAAAATGCTCGTCTATCCATTCCCAAAAGAATTGACTGGGAAGCTGAACCTTCAGCGTAACACCATCAAGCTCTAAAGGCTTTATTGGTATAAACCATGTGTTAAAAGTCATTAAGGTTACATTATCTTTAATGTGTTTTAAACATTCCCTCCAGACAAGAAATGGGTCAGATATTGCAGGTAGTTTAGAGGAAAGAGCGTTCAACATATCCATTTGTCCACAGTAGAATAATTCAATAAAACCATGAGATTTAGTTAAAGTAAAAACAAATTATTAACAAATAGAAACCGATACTCACAATTTATTAACATTATATATGGGCGGTCAACCGCCTATATGATAATGAATTAACCGAAGCAAATTGAAACATACACACAAAAAATAAGCTTTAAATTACGGGAGGCAACTTGTTAAAAAATGTGGAACGTTTTCACACACAAAAACTATCCACAATCTATTCACAATTTTTTTGCACCTCTCTCTGTCCAAAAAATATAAACTAATATGTATCTGTGCAAATTAATTTTGCAAAGAAGAAGAAAAATATTTGTAAACCTTTCCGGGTTTGGGTAAAGAAGATATTATTTAGTATTTTTGCTGTTTAAAACAGGCGAAATTAAAAAATTAAAGGGAACGTATGAAAAGAACGTATCAGCCAAGCAATAGGAAAAGAAAAAATAAGCATGGCTTTAGAGAAAGAATGAAAACCAAGAACGGGAGAAAAGTGCTGGCCAGCAGAAGATCAAAAGGAAGAAAGAATTTAACAGTTAGTGATGAGAAATAGCCTCATTGAAACGATATGGTCTTTCCCCAAAGGAAAGAATAAAAAGTAAAAAGAATATTGATCAAATATTTAGCTCCGGCAAGATACTAATCTCCGAAGATCATAGAATTAAAGCCGTTTACTTGATAGATAAGGAAGCCGAAGAGAGTGGAGTAAAAATAGCAGCGGTTGTTTCAAAAAAAAATGGAAATGCGGTCTGGCGAAACCGGGTTAAAAGACTAATAAAAACCTCTTACAGGCTGAATAAAGAAAGGCTTGTTAATTTTTGCAGAAAAAAAAGAATTTTAATATTAATAGTATTTTCTGCTTTTTCTGTTACCGAACGCTTGAACAAAAAGATAGAAATAAAAGATATTATGCCTGGAATTGACGAAATCTTAAACAGAATAGAGAGTAGTGCATAGGATGAAAACTGTTCTGGTAATGTTAATAAAAGGATATAAAAAAATAATTTCTCCCCTGTTTCTTCCTTCTTGTAGATTTTACCCAACCTGTTCTGAGTACGGTATTCAGGCAATTACAAAATATGGAGCCATTAAAGGAGGATTAAAAACCGCCTGGAGAATTCTTAGATGTAATCCGTTGAACAAAGGCGGATATGATCCAGTACGTTAAACGGAAAAATTGATGGATAAACAAACAGTTGTTGCATTTATTTTTATCGGCGCTATATTAATCATTTGGTTATATCTCAACTCCCCGAAGCCGCCGCTAGATCAACCCGTTAATCAGAAAGATACAACCCATGTAGTTGCGGATACCATTCAAAAACCAATTGCTATAGAACAGGAAAAAGAAGTTTTCGAGGAGATATACAAAGATACTACCAGTCTTGGTATGCACTTTCGTATAGCAGATGGAAAAGAAAGAATAATAACTGTTGAAAATGATCTTGTAACTATGGAAATCTCCACCCGCGGAGCCAACATAAAGAAGTATTTTCTTAAGGAATTTAAGAACTGGTATTCAGCCGATTCAGACTCGGTGAACTTCAGTACGATGGTTCAGCTAATAAACTATCCTGTGGCAAATGCATACGATATTGCTTTTGTAACCTCTGACGGGAAAGCAGTTAACACGGGACAGCTTCATTTTGAAAGTAGTGCTAAAAAAAGCAGGTACAAACTTTCCGGCACAGATAGCCTAACTCTGGAATTTACACTTAAGGCAGAAAATAAGGGAGAGATAAAAAAGATATATACCTTTTACGGAGACGCGTATAATATAATTTCGGATATCCATCTGGTTGGAATGAATAATATAATTGGAAACAATGCTTATGATGTGGTTTGGGAAAGCGGGATCAGGTCCGTAGAAAAAAATTCTGCGGACGAAGCAAATTATTCCGATGCAAGCGTGTATTATGGAGATGAGCAAGTTATAGTAGATGCAGCAGATCTCAACGAATCAATTGAAAAAGAATTTAACGGAAAAGTAGATTGGTTGAATGTGAGAAACAAATATTTCACTGCCATTATAGCTCCTCAAAACCCCGACAGAATAGAAGGGGCATATATAAAGGGACTGCGTGAAGAATACGGGAAGAATGGAATTAAAGAAATATACAGTGGGCGACTTATAGTCCCTTTTAAGAACACAAACCTGGAGACGAGCTCATTTAATATCTACATTGGTCCTGTTGACTACGATATCCTGAAAAAATACGGAAATAACCTTGAAGCTATAGTGAATTTCGGGAGTTTCTTTGGGCTGAAGTTCATTGTAAGACCGATTGCCGAGTATGTTTTGCTACCTCTTTTTACATTTCTTCACAGCTTCATTCCTAATTATGGAATGGTTATAATAGTCTTTTCAATTATCATAAAAGTAGTTCTT
>MGZZ01000086.1:78801-89209 GCA_001802795.1 Ignavibacteria bacterium GWC2_36_12
CAGAGTCTACACTCAATGAAAAAGATGCAGATGCTGCAGCCCAAGATAGCGGAACTAAAGGAAAAATATAAAGAAGACGCGCAAAAGATGAATAAAGAGACAATGAAACTTTATTCTACCTATGGTGTTAACCCGGCAGGAGGATGCTTCCCTCTTATTTTGCAGATGCCGATATTTATTGCTTTGTGGGGACTGTTTCAGGTTGCCATAGAATTGCGGCAGAAACCATTTTTCGGGTGGATTACAGATCTATCTCGCCCCGATATTATTTATCAACTCCCGTTTAAACTCCCGATCTTTGGAATAGACCAGGTAGCAGGGCTGGCAATATTAATGGGAGTTACTACATTTTTTCAGCAAAAGATGAGCGTGAAAGATCCGAAGCAGCAAATGTTAGTTTATATTATGCCGGTGATGTTAACAATTCTTTTTATGAGTTTTCCATCGGGACTAAACCTCTATTACTTTATGTTTAATATTCTTTCTATTGCACAGCAGTATTATATAAACCATAAGCATGACGGCATGGTTCTGGAGCCGGTAAAGAATCCTAAAAAACAAAAAGGATTTATGGCTAAACTGCTGGAAGCCGCCGAACAGAATACGAAGCAACAGCAAAGAAAGAGAAGATAAATCCCGCCCCAAGTGGATTTATAAAGTGGCAGTAATGTGCTATTTTAATCTTTCAAAAAAATCTCTTCTTAGTAAATGTCTTTTTTTTTCAAAATAATCTGTACTGCTATTCTTTTTACATTTACCACGATTTTAAAGAGCCAAACTCAGCACACAGTTAATATTGAGTATAAAAAAAACAAGCTTCCTTTCGGACTGGAAGAGAAGGTTCCCAAAAACAAACCTATAGTAGCCTTAGCACTTAGCGGGGGAGGAGCGCGTGGTCTGGCACAAATAGGAGTTTTAAAAGCTCTTGAAGAAGCGGGGATTGACTTAGACATTATAGTGGGAACAAGCATGGGGAGTATTATAGGAGGTCTTTATGCAGCCGGCTATTCTGTTGATCAGCTCGACTCTATAGCAGAAAATACAAACTGGAATGATCTATTATCTTTGGAAGGAGAAACCGATAGAGACGAATTATTTATAGACCAGAAGATTACTGAGGATAAAGCTATTTTAACATTAAGACTTGACGGGCTTTCCCCCATAATCCCGACGTCTATAAATACGGGGCACAGGCTCTCAAATTATTTGAATCTGCTTACGCTTCAGGCTCCGGTTCATGTAGAAAAAAACTTTGACGACTTTAAAGTTAAGTTCAGAGCAGTATGCACAGATCTGATAACCGGGAACGAGGTAGTTTTAGACAAAGGGTCTTTGAGCCAGGCAATGAGAGCGAGTTCGAGCGTTTCCTTTTTTTTGCCCCCCGTGAAAATGGACTCCCTGATTTTGGTAGACGGCGGGCTGGTAGCCAATATTCCCGTAAAAATTGCTCTTGACATGGGTGCGGATATAGTGATAGCTGTAAACACTACAAGCGAACTTCATCCCAAAGAAAATCTTGATTTGCCCTGGGTTATAGCAGATCAGATTATAAGCATACCAATGAAACTGTTAAATGAAAATCAACTATCACGAGCCGACTTTGTTATTTTGCCATCGGATACAAACCGCTCACCAACAGATTTTACCAATATAGATTCAATAATTTTTGCAGGGTACAAAAATACGCTCGTACAGATAAACGCAATGAAAAGCAAGATTGATAGTGTCTTTGCCCAAACGCTATCGGGCAAAGAAAGATATTTTAAGAATATTAAAAATCATGAAAGCATTTTTCCATGGGAAACTTCTCTGTTAAATAAATATGCTAAAGTGGATTCCGTTTCTGAGAAAGAGATAAAAAGAGATATCTATTCCATATATAAGAGGGGGGGTTTTAAAAGTATTAAAAGTGTTACAACACAGGAGGAAAATTATACGGAAATATCCTTTATCACCGAACAAAATTCCGTGATAAAAAAAATAGATTGTTCAGGCATTTCTATCCTTGATAAAACCCAGGTGGACGGCATAATAAAAAATACTGTTGGGAAAACATACGATGGGGTTACGGTTTATTCTTTAATTGTAGAGATACTTAACCAGTACCGGGCGGAGGGTTACTCACTCGCATCACTCAGAGAAATGAGATTTAATGAGTATACAGGAAGACTTTCTCTTTCGTTTGACGAAGGCATTGTTTCAGATATTTCTGTTGAGGGAAACGAAAGCACTAACCCAACCGTAATTACACGGGAGTTTCCAATAAAAGCCGGGGACTATTTTCGTTACCCGGAAGTTTCCGAGGGACTAACCAACCTGAGAAGCACAAATTTGTTTGAAGATTTAATACTTACAGTAAAGAAAACGAATGATAGAAATACAATAGTGATAAGAGTTATTGAAAAAACCTCCGGTCTATTAAGGGTAGGATTTAGAGTAGATGACGAAAGAAAAGCGCAAATAAGTCTTGATATAAGAGATGAAAATCTTTTTGGAACAGGAACAGAGTTAGGGCTTCTTTTTTTTGGCGGAACAAGAAACAGAGCATATGTATTGGAACATAAATCGAACAGAGTGTTTGATACGTATCTTACTTACAAAATAAATGCATATTATCAGTTTCAGGATGTCTTTGTTTATAGTAATAGCCCCACAACATCCGACAAAACATTTTCAAGAATCGTAGATGGTGAGTACAGGCAAATCTATTATGGTGCATCGGTAGCAGTAGGGTCGCAGGTGGAGAAATTCGGCAATCTTATATTTAAAGGGAAATACCAGTTTGATGAGGTAAAAAATATAGATAGCACCCATACAAGCCCCAGCCCCGAGAAAATTAAAGTAGTAAGTCTTAAGATTAGTGCCACAATAGATTCACAGGATAGGTATCCTTACCCCCGGAGAGGAATTTATTTTAACGGGTCTTATGAATCCGCAACATCATTTTTAGGCGGGGATGTGGGTTTCATCAATTTGGGCTTTGATTACAAAAGCTATTTTACGATTAATAATATCCATACATTCTCACCAAGGATAATGATGGGGTTTGGAGATAAAACGCTGCCGCTGGGAGAACAGTATTCGCTTGGAGGACAAAACTCGTTTTTTGGAATGAGAGAAAACGAATACAGGGGGAGACAGATATTTTTAAGCTCTTTTCAATATACGGTTCAGATGCCATTCGAAATTTTTTTTAATACATACGTGAGCTTTAGATACGATATAGGATCTACATGGGAATTTCAGGAACAAATAAGGTTTAAAGACTTAAAGCAAGGCATCGGTACCACAGTATCATTTGATACCCCGATAGGTCCGGCAGATTTCTCTGTTGGAAGAAGTTTTCTTTATAAAAAGAATTTACCCGGTAGCCCAATAAGTTGGGGAGATGTTAACTTTTATTTTTCTATAGGATATTTTTATTGATGAACGCTTAAGCCCTCTTCGCAATCGCCATCTCATAAAGCTTTATGTATTCTTTTGCAGAACTTTCCCACGAATAACTTTTGCCCATTCCATTAATCTGTATTTTTTTCCAGGTCTCTTTATCGTTGAATGCTGCAATTGCTCTTTTTACAGCAGTGAAAAGCGAGAAGCCGGAGTAATCTTCAAAAGAAAAGCCCGTACCGGTTTCTTTGTCGCTGCGTAAATATTCATTCCAATCCTGAACAGTATCTGCCAATCCCCCCGTCTTTCTTACAATAGGAACGGTGCCGTATTTTAAGCTGTAAATTTGGCTTAGACCACAAGGCTCATAGTGAGATGGCATTAATAACATATCTGAAGCAGCCTCTATGAGATGAGATAACTCGTTATTATATCCTGTATATGCAAAAACTCTTTCCGGGAAACCTTGGGCAAGGGTATGAAAGAGAGTCTCATATTTATCCTCACCACTGCCAAGGATTACCCATTGAGCAGAAAGCTTTATAAGTTCGTCAATAGCATCTGCGAAAATATCAAAACCTTTTTGAGCGACCATTCTGGAGATAATACCTATTACGGGGAGTTTCTCATTAAATGGAAGTTTAACATGCTCTAAAAGAAATTTTTTATTTTCAAGCTTACCCCCTAAATGATGCATTGAATATCTGAAAGGAATAAAGGCATCTATTTCGGGATTCCACAAATCATAAT
The DNA here is from genome assembly GCA_001802795.1 of Ignavibacteria bacterium GWC2_36_12. Classification (GTDB taxonomy): domain Bacteria; phylum Bacteroidota; class Ignavibacteria; order Ignavibacteriales; family Ignavibacteriaceae; genus RBG-16-34-14. Next base: position 82,939 of record MGZZ01000086.1, read on the forward strand.
CAACACCGTTGATTATTCCATATAAATCTTCCTTTCTCGAATTAAGGACAAGATTCATACCCGCTCCATATTCCGGAGATAATATTTCTTGTGCATAAGTTTTACTAACTGTATTTATAATATCAGAGAATGAAATTCCTGCCTTCATAAAACAGAAAGTTTTGTCTATTTCAACCGGTCCATTGTCGAGGAAATAATCGTCCCGAATCCCAGCTTTAAGCAAGGCATCTGCAGAAAATCTTCCCTGGTATCCGATGTTATGTATTGTAAAAAGTGTTGCAGTATGGTTAAATATTTTGTCCCAACTGTAATTGTCCTTAATATAAATAGGGAGAAGCCCGGTTTGCCAATCGTTGCAATGGATGACGTTCGGAATCCATTTTAGCCTTTGCAACGATTCAATTACACCTTTACAAAGAAGAATAAACCTTTCGTCTTCATCCGGATGGTTTGTATAAAAATGGTCACGATGGTAATAATGTGGACAATCTAAAAAATATACCTGCACATTTGAATCGGGAAGTACTGCTTGTTGAAGATGAACCGATCTTACTTGCCCGGCGATGCTTATCGGTATTTTCCCGATATCCCAGTTATAGTGGAGATTATTTTTAGTCTCATTGATTTGTAGGTATTTCGGGACAAATAATTTTACTTCACAGCCCAGCTTTTCCAGTGCTTTGGGCAAAGAACCAGCAACATCACCCAGCCCACCCGTTTTTGCAAAAGGAACTGCTTCCGAAGCAACAAAGGCTATTTTCATTTATCGTTCTTTGTTGTTAAAAGATTAATAATTTACGAACCACATTCTCTTAAAAAGGAGAACTAAATTCTATAGAATAGTATATACCAGCCCTAACTGCAAACCTTCTTTAATCTGGCGCTTTTTAAGTTGCGCTTCTTCGTATACCAAAAGAAAAGTAAAGTTTACATTAAGATAATCATTCACTTTTGCAGCAATTGTATTATCCCAGCGGACATCCCAAACATCTAAGCTTTCGTACCGGGTAAATAACCGCAGCTTACATTTTAATAAGATATTTTCCATCATGGTATATTCTGCTGTTGAAACCGACTCAAGACCAGTCTCGAATTTTATTTTTTCAATACCCGATGTCTCGGTATCATCGCTATATTGTGTAAATTTATTTGTAATCACCTCTTGCACGGCAAAACCGAGCCTGGTTTGGAACCCGTCTACTTTATCGTACGTAAAGCCTAAACTTTGAGTCAGATAGCCGGGATCAAAAAAATTGGCAATCTCTGCTTTAGGATCTAAATCATAATTGTACCCTGCTGTTAGTGCTGTTCTTACAGTATTGCTGAAATATGGACTAATATCCCAGCCAATATTTCGTGACAAAACACTTTCGAGGTACAACTCGTTATCATTAGTCTTGAAATCCTCGGAACCGAGCTTTGTACGCCCGTAGGCAACCTTAAGGTCATTTGTGAAGCCCCATACTTCAGTTGCATATTTTACTCCGCCGGTTCCAACAATTGTCCATGTCAAAGCGTTTTCCCCGCCCTGTGTCCAGTCGCTCAGAGCCAGTTGACTTATATTTAATCCTGCCGCGGCTTTTGGTAGCCACTTGTATAGGATAACAGTATCCTGTTGGGCAAGTAAATTAAGTGATGTAGGAAGACCCAAACAGAAAATAAATAATATTAGCCTTTTCACTTGCATCTCCTTATTTTCAATTAAAAGATAAATTATAACCAGATGGATAAAATAAAAAATAATCATGCAATTTTTTCAAAGGGAAATTCAAAAAATATTCCGATAGTATTTATACATGGTTTTCCCTTTGATCACAACATGTGGAACCACCAAACAGAAAAGCTAAGCCAGGAGTATTTTTGTGTTTCTTATGATATAAGAGGATTGGGAAAATCGCCGGCAGGGGAAGGACAGTTTACAATGGAAATGTTTGTAGATGACCTTATGGAAATAATAAAAGGGAGTAAGCTTAACACACCCGTTATTTGCGGGCTCTCGATGGGGGGCTATATTGCCCAAAGAGCTGTTGAAAGGGAAGAGAAAAATTTCAGGGCACTTATATTGTGCGATACTAAATCTGCAGGCGATAATAATGATGCGAGAATAAAACGAGCGGAAGGAATAAAAAAAATTAATGAGCTGGGCTCAAAACAATATGTTAAAAATTTCCTTCCGAACTGTTTTTCTGAAGAATCAACGCGCAAGTTATTTTACAAAGAAACACTAAACAGAAGCCTAAAAACTTCTTCTGTGGGGCTAAAAGGATGCCTGCTTGCAATGGCTGGCAGAACGGACACAACAGAGTTTCTTTCTAAAATTAAAATTCCGGTTTTAATAATCTGTGGTGAAAAAGATAAATTATCTCCCCCACATATAATGAAAGAGATGGCGGAATCAATTTCAAATTCCGAATTTCACATTATTCCCCGAGCCGGTCACATTAGTCCGCTTGAAAATCCCGAAACAGTTAATAAAATAATTGCAGATTTCCTTTCCCGGGAAGTAGTTAGCCAAGCATAAAGAATATAAAGTTAGCTACCCCACGCCTCATAGCTTAAAGGCAGGAATTAAGGACATCCACATATTTTTCTATATAATAATCTTTCTTGTTCAACTGGTACTGCATTATAAACCGTGGGTGCTCTAAGGCAACAATGTTATTAAAATAGCCCAGTTCTTTATTAAGCAGGCTAAGATATTTATGGTTTTTTTTGCCAAGACAAATAACCGAGTTCTTTTTAGCTCCCAGAGATTGTTGCTTCCGTAAAGAGGACAAAAGATAGGGCTTTAAATATTCGTAGACCTCATTAGTGTCGTAATAATTATAATTTTTTCCGCTTTTAGTTAAGGCAAGCGGGAAAAGCGCACTGATAAAAAAGCCCGAATAAAATTTTTTTGTCCCACCAAATTCGTTAATGAAAGAATAAACAAACCTGCTTGAAAGCTCCGGTCTTTTAATAAAATTATTTTTTATTCCACAATATTCTTCCAGCGCAATTGGATCTGTAAATGCAATTCCGGTTATACCACCGCCAAATCTTCCCGGGTTAATTCCAAGAATAAAAACCCTTTCGTTTGTATCATTAAAAAAGCGATTATAAAAATCGCCGATTATTTTTTTAACTGCATTGCTTTTATACGGGTTTAAAACTCTGACACTATTCGGCAAAGCCCCGGGCGATTTCAGATTTGTAAAATAATCAGTTGCTTTCTGAGAGAAGGTCTTGGATACCGAAGCCATAATTAATAAAAGAAAACCTCGTAATCTATAAATTTCCCGTTCTCATATTTAAACTTAGCGCTGAAGAATTTTTCCTGAAAAAGCCATCCAATAAAAATTTTGTCTCCATCCCAAAGATTTAAGGAAGTAAGTTTGTCGTTGGGAATCCATTCCAGGACACCCTCATTTGAATCAATTAACTGACCATCAAAACTTACAGCGGTAAAAATAAATACATACCAATCATGTATACCGTCGAAATTTGGGAAAGATATAAACCCATGCATCTTTGGTTCTTTAATTGTTAATCCGGATTCTTCAAATACTTCACGGATTGCACATTCTTCCGGGCTTTCGCCAACACCGAATTTTCCACCCAAGCCGTTCCATTTTCCTTCATGGTAATCATTCTCTTTTTTTACCCGGTGAATCATTAATGTTTTTTGGTTTTTCTTATCGATTACATAGCACAAAGTTGCTAATTTCATAATTTACCGGTTATTTTTTATTAAGAAATGTATTGACACTATTGTAGCTCGGAATTATGTTTTCAGAGTCGATTTTATTTGATACATTTCAAATATAATCATAAAATTTCATTTGTCTCTTTGAATAAATTTAGAAATATTTAAGCCGGACAATTAATTTAAAAATATTTTAGCGGGAGGAAAATTATTATAATGGTCGGGATGGAAAATGAAACCGAATCGCTTTGCGAAGCAAGAGATATACTGCTTATGTCAGAAACAGAATTGCCGAAAGAAAACGAGCCTCATCTTTATAATAAAGTAGATGAGAGTAATTTTACGCTAAATATGGGCAGGAAGAAAAAAGACGAAGATGATGACGATGATTTTGATGAGGAAGAGGACGAAAACGATTTTGATGAGGAAGAGAACGAAGAGGATACTTTTGAAGACGAGCCGTCTGATGAAGATGAGCTATATGAAGAAGATTTTGATTTTGATGATGAGGAAGATCTTTTGGACGACGACGAGGATGTTCCCTATAACTAAGCCTACCAGCCTAGAAATTTATCTTTAAGTAAATAGTTCTTAACGTAGTCAATTATTCCGTCTTCAAGCGAAGTCAATGGCTTGGAATAACCTTCGCGAAGAATCTTATCAATTTTTGCTTCAGTATAGTACTGGTATTTATCCAGGAGATGGCTGGGCAGCTCTATATATTCTATATTTAACGGTTTACTGATTGCCTTAAACAGAGCAGCAACAAGATCGTTCCATGTCCTTGCCTTTCCTGTACCAACGTTGTATAAACCATTTTTGTTTTTGTTATCAAGAAAAAACAGAGTCATATCAACAGCATCTTTAATATAGATAAAATCGCGCATTTGTTCCCCATCTTTGTATTTTTGTTTTGCAGATTTGAATAACCGGACTTTACCAGTCTGACTAATCTGTTCAAATGCTTTATGAACAACAGAGCGCATGTCCCCTTTATGGTACTCGTTGGGACCATAAACATTAAAATACTTTAAACCGACAATTTTACTTAACATACCTTTTTTTACAGCCCAAAGATCAAACAATGCTTTTGAGTAACCGTACATATTTAAAGGTCTTAAATGATATATGCCGGATTCACTATCATCGAACCTGAGCGAACCATCTCCATAAGTAGCCGCCGAAGAGGCATAGATAAACCGGAGATTGTTCCTTAAGCAATGCTCAGCTAATTTTTTTGTATACTCAAAATTATCTCTAAGCAGAGAACCGGCATCTTTTTCGGTTGTTGAAGAATTGGCGCCCATATGAATAATCGCATCAATCTTCATGCTGGAAGATTCAAGCAGCTTTACGAAATCATCTTTATGAATAAAATCGATGAAATTAAGTCCGACAAGGTTTTTCCATTTTTCGTCTGTGCCCAGGGAATCTACGATAATAATATCATCACGGTTCGATGTATTGAGCCGCCACACTATAGAACTACCGATAAAACCCGCCCCGCCTGTTACAACTATCATTGTAATTGCTTGTTGTTTTTAATAGAAGCCAATTTAATTATATTTGTGCCTCTTTACAAAGGCAGAGGCACTCCGGCAGGTACGATTCGGGTATGATTTTTTCTGGTTAAATTTTAATTATGAATAGAACATTTGAAATATTAAGCAAGTTATTAAAAGAGCGAATCCTTGTTCTTGATGGCGCAATGGGCACCATGATACAGCGTTATAAATTATCGGAAGAAGATTTCAGAGGGGAGAGGTTTAAAAATCATTTGCATGATCTAAAGGGAAACAACGATCTTTTAAGTATAACAAAACCTGAAATTATTAAGGAAATTCATAAAGCTTATCTGGCTGCCGGTTCAGATATAATTGAAACAAATACTTTTAATTCGAATGCTATATCGCAGGCAGATTATAAACTTGGGCATCTTGCTTATGAATTAAATTACCAGGCAGCGAAAATTGCAAGAGAAGCCGTCGAAGAATTCATTAAGGAAAATCAAAACAGTAAGCCCCGTTTCATCGCCGGGGCGCTGGGACCAACAAACAAAACACTTTCTCTCTCTCCGAAGGTAAGCGATCCCGGTTATCGTTCGGTTACTTTCGATAATATAATGGAAGCCTATTATGAGGAGACAAAAGGTCTTGTGGAAGGCGGCGTTGATATTTTATTAATTGAAACTGTTTATGATACTCTTAATGCAAAAGCTTCTATTTATGCTGTCGAGGAATATTGCCGGGAAATAAAAAAAGATATTCCAATTATCGTATCGGGTACAATAGTGGATCAGAGTGGAAGAACATTATCCGGTCAGACGACAGAAGCATTTTTAATTTCTATATCCCACACAAAAAATCTTCTTTGTGCGGGATTAAATTGTGCTTTGGGCGCGAAACAGATGAGACCATTTATACAAGAGCTTTCAGATAAAGCGCCGTTCTTTGTAAGCGTTTATCCGAATGCCGGTCTTCCAAACGAAATGGGCGAATACGATGAATCTCCCACGACAACGTCTGGGATGATTGAAGATTTCGTTTCGAGCGGGTTTGCAAATATTATTGGAGGATGCTGCGGTAC
>MGZZ01000086.1:89288-105213 GCA_001802795.1 Ignavibacteria bacterium GWC2_36_12
ACAAATTTTGTAAACATTGGAGAACGAACAAACATAACCGGCTCAAAGAAATTTGCCAACCTGGTTTTATCCGGAGACTATGAAAGTGCTCTCTCCATCGCACGCAACCAGGTGGAAGGCGGGGCACAGATACTCGATGTAAATATGGACGAAGGTCTTCTTAATTCTGAAGAAGCAATGACTAAGTTCATTAATCTTCTTTCTGCGGAACCCGATATTGCGAAACTCCCCATAATGATTGATTCGTCAAAATGGTCCGTAATTGAAGCAGGACTGAAATGCTTACAGGGAAAAGGCATTGTTAACTCGATCAGCCTTAAAGAAGGAGAAGATATTTTCAGAGAACGTGCCGGAAAAATTTTACAATATGGTGCAGCCGTAATTGTTATGGCGTTTGATGAGAAGGGACAAGCAGACACTTTTGAAAAAAGAATAGCAGTTTGCAAGAGAGCATATAAAATTCTTACTCAGGAAATTGGCTTTCCGCCCGAAGATATAATTTTTGACCCGAATGTGTTGACTGTTGCGACAGGCATCGAGGAACATAATAATTATGCTGTTGATTATATTGAGGCAACGCGATGGATAAAGCAAAATCTTCCTTATGCAAAAGTAAGCGGCGGTATAAGCAACATATCTTTCTCATTCAGGGGAAATAAGGTTGTACGTGAAGCAATGCATTCTGCTTTTCTCTTTCATGCCATAAAAGCCGGGTTGGATATGGGAATTGTAAATGCAGGTCAACTTGAAGTATATGAAGAGATTCCCAAAGATCTTCTCGAAATAGTTGAAGATGTTCTTCTGAACAGAAGAAACGAGGCTACAGAGAGACTTGTAGATTTTGCCGAGACAGTTAAAAGAAAAGAAAAAGAAGAAGTTAAAAAAGATGAATGGCGAAATGCACCCGTTCATGAAAGGTTAAAACATGCACTGATAAAAGGTATAGTTGACTTTATAGAGGAAGATACAGAAGAAGCGAGGAAAAGCTATTCACGACCCATTGAAGTAATTGAGGGACCTTTGATGGATGGAATGAGTGTAGTTGGAGACCTTTTTGGCTCCGGCAAAATGTTTTTACCCCAGGTAGTAAAAAGCGCAAGAGTGATGAAGAAAGCCGTAGCACATCTTATTCCCTACATTGAAGCAGAAAAATCTTCTTCAAACGATACTCGTGAAATTGGAAAGGTGTTAATGGCAACCGTAAAAGGAGACGTTCATGACATAGGTAAAAATATTGTTGGAGTCGTGCTTGGCTGCAACAATTATAATGTAATTGATTTGGGCGTAATGGTTTCAGCAGAAAAAATTCTTCAAACTGCAATTGATGAAAAGGTTGATGTGATTGGCTTAAGCGGATTGATTACCCCGTCACTTGATGAAATGGTTCACGTTGCAAAAGAGATGGAGAGAAGAGAATTTAAATTACCATTGTTAATCGGCGGTGCCACGACTTCTAAAATTCATACTGCCGTAAAAATAGCTCCCGGTTACAGCGGCAATGTTATTCATGTTCTCGATGCATCGAGAAGCGTTCCGGTTGTAAGCAATCTTCTTAATGAAGATAAAAAGATTAAGGAGAAATTCAGTAAAGAAATAAAAGCCGAGTATGGCAAGCTTAGAGATAATCACCTTAAAAGAGCCGAAGAGAAAAAATTCCTTTCTTTAGAAAAAGCAAGAGAAAATCATCTTAAAACGGACTGGAATAAAGTAAAAATAGTTAAGCCTGAAAATCCGGGAGTAACAGTCCTTCAAAAGTATCCACTTGAAACCATAAGAAATTATATTGACTGGACACCATTTTTTCTTACCTGGGAATTGAAAGGAAAATATCCGGCTATACTTAGTAATCAAAAGTACGGTAAAGAAGCAAAAAAGCTTTATGACGATGCAAACAAACTTCTTGATGAAATAATTTCAAGAAAATTACTTGTTGCAAACGGTGTGTTCGGACTATTCTCTGCGAACTCTGTTGGGTATGACGATATAGAAATTTACACGGACGATTCAAGAAAAGGAGTCAGAAGAGTTTTACATACACTTCGTTCTCAAACTCCCAAATCGGAAGGGCTTCCAAATCTTGCTCTCGCAGATTTTATAGCTCCCAAAGAAAGCGGCAAGCCGGATTACATTGGCGCCTTTGCTGTTACAGCAGGAATCGGAATAGAAAAGCTTATTGAGAAATATGAAAAAGAACACGATGATTACAACTCAATAATGACTAAAGCTCTTGCAGACAGGTTAGCCGAAGCTTTCGCGGAATATTTACATGAGCTTGTAAGGAAAAAATACTGGGCATATTCACCGGAAGAAGAATTTACGAACAGTGATCTGGTGAAAGAATCTTACCAGGGAATAAGACCGGCCCCGGGTTATCCTGCACAACCGGATCACACAGAAAAGCAAATAATTTTTGATTTGCTTAATGTTGAAAGGAATGCAGGAATAATATTAACTGAAACTCTTGCGATGTATCCCGCCGCTTCCGTTTCGGGTTTGTACTTCGCACATCCCGAATCAAAATATTTTGATGTTGGAAAGATTGGAAAGGACCAGGTGCTCGATTATCATCGGAGAAAAGGAATGAGCCTTGAAGAGGTTGAAAAATGGCTCGGACCTATTCTTAATTATGATATATGAAGAGATATGAAAATACAAACACAGTGCTGCTAAAACGATAAGGAGGCAAGATGCTTAGAATAATTTTCTTTATTATATTTTTTGCACGTATTACTGTTTTAAATTATGCACAAGATCAATTTGAGAAAGATACTATCTCAACTTCTAAAGGGGATTTGGTAATTACGTTTATCGGGCACGGATCGCTAATGTTTTCATTTAATGGAAAAACCTTACACATTGATCCTTTCAATAAGCTGGCGGATTATTCAACATTACCTGATGCAGATATAATTTTAGTAACGCACCATCACGGCGATCATCTCGATCCGGAGGCAATAGAAAAAATAAAGGGGAACCAAACGAGTTTAATTTATACAGAATTATGTGCAGAAAAATTTTCCGGTGGAACTGTTTTGAAAAACGGAGAAACCAAAACAATTGATGGAGTGGAAATCGAGTCTATCCCGGCATATAATCTTGTTCATATGAGAGAGAATGGGGAGCCTTTCCATGTTAAAGGAACCTGTAATGGATATGTTATTACTTTTGGCGACAAAAAAATTTATGTCGCTGGTGATACCGAAAATACTCCCGAGATGAAAGCATTAAAGAATATTAACATTGCATTCTTGCCAATGAACCTCCCATATACAATGACACCGGCAATGGTTGCCGACGCTGCAAAAGCATTTAAGCCGAAAATATTATATCCATATCATTATGGCGAAACAGATATTTCCAGGATAGTTGAACTTATGAAAGATGAAAAAGAGGTTGAAACCCGGATCAGGAAAATGAAGTGAAAATCTGAAATCGTATCAATAAAGTAATGAATGTTTGAATGAATATATGAAAGGAATTTGCATCATACATTCATTCAATTATTCATTCGACTATGTTCAAAATAGGTTATCAGAACTTAAAATCCACCCCAACCTCTAAAGCGCCGTAGCTTAAAGTTCCGAAACCAACTCTCCCTGTTAATGCAATGTTGGAATTTATAAAGTATCTTATACCTCCCTGTATGCCGAGCCACAGACCGCCATGAGAGGGCGTTGCATAATTTCCGCCGGGACCATCGTAGCTAACCGAACCGCCATCATAAGCAAGAACAAGCCCCGCATAAGGATCGAGCATATCGTTTCCCTTAATTTGAAAATGGTAGTTCCCCTGTGCACCTATTAGGATATTTGTATAACTCCATTTGCCTCCGAAAAAAGCATCGCTGTATCCCCAATACCTAAAAATTCCCCCGATGCCAACTGTCCCAAAATTTTCAAGAGATAAAGCATATTCATAATTTCCACCAAACTGGAAGGTTGAACCTAAAAAAGACAGACCGATTGATGGACCAGCATAATGTTTTTCAATACTATACTGTGCTTTAAGAGAAGACTGTTGCAGAAACAAAATAGACGCAACAATTAAAAATTTAATAACAGTTTTTTTCAGCATTTTTGAATCTCCCTAAGTAAAATTTACCCCGCAATAATAACTAAAATAAACGTTTAACTCTATATAATCATTTGTGAATTTTTTGTGATGATTTGGTTGTTTGTTTTTATCATAATTGATACGCAAATTTTAAAGGATATTTTTACAATGAAAACAAAAAAGTTATTCTTAATAATAGTTCCACTAATTGTGATCGGCTCTTATTTTGTTATACCCCCATCAGGCAATTCAATTATTACCTCTGGTCAAACGATGTCTGACTCAACCAAACATGCTAAAGGAGATAATATGAATACAAAAGTTGTTAAAACCGAAGAGGAATGGAAGAAAGAGTTAACACCGGAAGAGTATCGTGTATTAAGAGAAAAAGGAACAGAAAGAGCTTTTACAGGAAAATATGATCATTTCTTTGAGAAGGGCGTTTATAAATGTGCTGCTTGCGGGAACGTACTTTTTAGTTCAGATTCCAAATATAATTCAGGCTGCGGATGGCCAAGCTACTGGACTCCGCTTGCAAAGGATAAAATAATTTTACGGGAAGACCGCAGTTTTGGAATGGTAAGAACAGAAGTGCTTTGTGCAAGATGCGGCAGCCACTTAGGGCATGTATTCGATGATGGTCCGGAGCCAACCGGACAACGGTATTGTATTAATTCTGTTTCACTTCAGTTTGAAAAGACAGAGGATACCAAGTAAAATAATGTTCGCCCGATCAGATTCCTTGTATCAATTATTTTTTAATAATTTATATATCTTTTCCTTTTCATGTTTCTTCAGGCTGTTTACAACCAGCAAATAGGAATCAGTAATCCAGCTTAATATTTCATTACCGGGAACGGAACCATCTATCACGATTGTGTTCCAATGAGCTTTATTCATGTGATAGCCTGGAAGGACAGAGTCATATCTTTCCCGTAACTCCACTGCCTTTTCAGGATCACATTTTAAATTGATTCTTAAAGGAATTTCATCAATAGCAGCAAGAAGAAATATTTTCCCCATTACTCTGAAAACCAGAGTGTTTTCGTCAAAAGGAAAGTCTTCTGTTACAACCGGTTTTTTAAGACAATATTTTCTGATTGTTTCTATGTTCATAAATTTTATATTCGTTTTTAGTGGTAAATAAAAAAATTATCAATCCATTTTTCAGGAGATCGCTTGAGTTTATCTTAATATTAATTTTATTAAATAGCTACTAATAAAAAATTTTGAGTATGGAGAAAACAATGAGAAAGAAAGCAACAATTTATCTGTATGGTTTTTTATCGGGAGTCATTCTGCTTTTTTTGTTTGGAGCAGTGACAAACAGCACCCAGGAAGAAACTGATTTTCCACAGGGCTACAAAATTATTTCTCCCAAAGTGCCCGATAATTTTGATTTCTGTGGTGAACGCGTCCCGCTTGATAATTTTGAGGTTTATGAAAGAATTGACAGAGAAATTGTTGTTAATACTTATTATCACTCTGCCACAATACTTTCAATGAAGAAAGCAAACAGGTGGTTTCCCGTGGTGGAGCCGATATTGGAAGCCAACGGAATACCGGAGGATTTTAAATATTTAATGGTTGCAGAAAGCGGGATTTCAAATGTTATTTCATCTGCGGGAGCGACTGGTTACTGGCAGTTTATGGAAGAAGCTGCCTTAAAATATGGGCTGGAAGTGAACAGCGAAGTTGACGAACGATATCACATGGAAAAATCCACAGAAGCTGCATGCAAATACCTGAATGAAGCGTACAGTTTGTTCGGGAGCTGGACAATGGCGGCTGCATCTTACAATACAGGTATTCCCAATGTTCAGAAACAGATCATAAGGCAGAAAGCAAACAATTATTATAATCTTGTTCTCGCAGAAGAAACGTTAAGATATATAGCGAGAATAGTGGCAATAAAAGAGATTATAAATCACCCCGAAAAATACGGCTTCAATATAAAACAGGATGACCTTTATAATAAAACGCCATATAAACTGGTGCAGGTCAGCGGTCCTGTTGACGATCTTGCAGACTTTGCTATCGGCTACGGGATAAATTATAGAATATTGAAATTATATAATCCCTGGCTTAGAGATAATGCATTGAAAAATAAAAATGGAAAGGTTTATTCAATAAAGATTCCGGAGGAAGGAAGTATAAAGATTATTAGAGAGTAAAATTTATAGTCTAAATCTTAGGAGTTCAAACTTATTTTTCTTTCACTCTTAAACTTAATCTTTGCGGATTTATTTTGTATTAATGTTCGGATTAATTACCCGTGCCATCCCCCGCACTTCATTTCTCAACAAATTCATTTGCTTTTTGAATTCCGGTTCTTCCATAATGTTTTTGAATAGGGGATCGGCTTCGGTAATGTAGTAGAAACGAAAACCTTTACGTATCGCATCTTCAAGATATTCCAAAGCTTTTTGCTTATCATTCTTTGCAGAAAAAACTCTTGCAAGCTCATATGGATAATTAAAATCCTCATTACCGGTTTTAATTTCCTCTCTATAAATTTTAATAAGTTTAGAAAAAATTTCGTCGGCTTTTGAATTTCTTTCTTTTGAAAGAATAAATGCGAGCTCGGATGCAGAACCGGCTTCTATTGAAGAAACATCTACCGAGGATTGATAATACTCTTTTGCTTTGGAGTAGTTATTGGAATATAGCTCGACATCTCCCAGGGCGGAAAGTATTCTCCTGTCATCGGGAGTTTTCTTATATCTTTCCATTAGCATCTCCCTGATTTTATCTATTTGATTTGTAACTATGTAGAGCTTAGTCAGGTCGTTCAAAATAAATGTAACTTCGGGCTGCAACCCGATAGCTTTCAGGAGATATTTCTCTGCCATTGTAAAATCTCCGGCTCCCTGGTAAACCAGCCCGAGCATCCTGTAATTAAATGAACGCAATACTTCTAAGGAAATACTTTTTTCCAGCCAGTATTTTGCTTCCGGGTAGTTGCCGATAAACCAGTAGATTGCACCGAGGTTGGAAATTGCAACCGAAAAATTAGGATTTATTTCAATCGCTTTAAGATAATACTTAATAGCCGTTTGGTATTTACCGTTATAGGCATAGGATACCCCTAAAGATTTATATGGTTCGGCAATATCGCCGTCAAAATTTAAAGCAATAAGGCTCATTGCGCGGGAAGAGTCGAGCCACTCCTTTCCCATGTCGAAATAGGCATAGCGTTGAGCAAATGCATCAGCCAAACCCGAATAAGCGAGCGCATAGCTGGAATCTAGGCTAATTGCTTTCCTGAAAAAGTCCGAGGCAATTTCATTGTTTTCAACCGAGTACCTGTAATAGTATTCTTTTCCACGTAAATACAATGTATAGGCATCAACACTGCTTGTACTCTTGTGACCAATCCTTTCTTTTTCCGCGCTGCTTAACTTTGCTTTAAGTTGATTAGCTATTTTCTGTGCAACGTCACTTTGTATCTGAAAAATGTCTTTCAATTCCCGGTCATATGTTTCAGACCAGATTTCATTGTCTGCTCTCGCATCAACCAATTGGGAAACGATGCGTACCCTGTTGCCGCTTCTACGGACGCTTCCCTCGAGCACATGCTCAACTCCAAGCTCTCTTGCTATTTCTCTAACGGTTTTCGGGGAATCTTTATATTTAAGAACAGATGTGCGTGATACTACTTTCAAGTCTCCTATTTTTGAAAGCTGCGTCAGGATATCTTCTGTTACACCGTCGCAAAAATATTCATCTTCCTTTGAGTCGCTGAAGTTCTGGAACGGCAGTACAGCTATAGATTTTTCAACTATCTGAATCGGCTCTTCCCCGATAGTTTTAATTCTGTATGTAAGTAAAAAAGCAAAGAGCATTACCATAAAGCCGTCAAAGATAAGCTCGCCGGTTCTGAATTTTTGAATTCCGGTTTCACCATGGAACCAGGCGGTAACCAATGTGATAGGAAGAAAACACAGTGAAGCAAAAACAATAATATCGAAGAGAATTGGCGGGAAGTCATATTTGTTTCCCAGTAGGTTGATTGCACCTGCCGTAGTTAAAGATGTGCTTACGTGGATGGCAAGCCATTTAAATATTTTACGATCCTTTAGCTTTTGAGAAATTTTTTTTGTCATAATTGAAGTGTATTTCAGGACACAAAGTTTGTGCACCCTGGGGGACTCGAACCCCCGACCAATAGATTAAGAGTCTACTGCTCTACCAACTGAGCTAAGGGTGCGGTGTAAAATTAAGAAAAAAACGCACTCCTTTAAAGATTAGACTCACCCCCGGTTAACAAAAAAGATCAGAATCAGAAATGCAATCAAAACCACACAAGACCTAGAAGTAGCTAAAAGCGAATAATATGGAAAAATAGTACTTAAAGAAATTTTATGCTTCTAATTCCTTAAACTCTCCTAATGTTTTTGTGAAGATATATATTGCAAGAATACCAAGCATGGTGTGTCCGGCAAGTAAATACATAATATATTCTGCATTGCCGGCAGCCTCAAAACTTCCCATTATGCCCGTATATAAACCACTAAGTGTTGCACCAATAAATACCGCAACGAAATTAGTGCCCATATACAAACCTGCTTTTTCCTTAGGAGCAATCCACATTATATATTCCTGAATTCTTGGCGAGGAAATCATCTCACCGACTGCAAATAAAAATACGCCGAGATACACAAGGTTATTATTTGATATCAATGCAAAGGCAAGAACGACAAACCCTAAAGCAGCCATAAAAAGTCCAAACATAAAAGAAGGAATTGCGGATTTCTTTTCAAATATCTTTGAAATTAAAAGTTGGAAAATAATTATAATATATCCAGTATGCGATATCGCCTCGGCATTAATTTTCCAGACACCGCCCTCAAAATTGGAAATAATCCGTGTCACTCCTTCACCAATAATTGAACTTGTACTCTGATAGAGCGCTGCTGTGTTCATATGATCATTTATATATACTGCAAGCACATTAAAGAATGCCCAGAACGGCATCCAGAAGAAAACACCTAACAATACTAAAAAGATGAGAAATTTATAATCAGAAAGAGCCTCGCCCATATCCTTAAACTTTTTCTTTAGCGTAACACCCTCTAACTCACGTGGCGGCTCTTTATAAAAGAAAACAGTAATTATGAACATCAAGCCTACTGCAGCGGCTGCTGTAATGAAAACATAATCCCAGGACCAGCCTCTTAATTTCCCCATAACAATAGGACCAAAAGAAGCACCGATATTAACCATCTGGTAAAATATTCCGAAGCCTAAGGTTTTATTGGTTGAATCGGTAGTTGCCCGCACAGTTGCAGAAATAAGGGGCTTAAAAATTCCTGCGGCAAAACCGATAGTTAACATTGTTAAAGCAATACCCGAAAAAGATTTTGTTACAATTAATAAAAGAATTGAAGGGATATAGGCAAGGTATGCAACAATCAGCATTTTCTTGAAGCCGAATTTATCGGCAAAAGTTCCTGAAAATAAAGGAATCAGATAAGAAAAAGCCAAAAAAACACTTTGTACGAAACCGAGATTATCCCTGCTGTAGCCAAGCTGTTGAAGATAAATGCCGAAACCCATATAGATTCCGTAATAGGCGAATCTTTCCAGCACTTCTATTCCATTTGCTACCCAAAAAACCGATGGAAATGAGCTTCTTTTTTTCATTGGTGAGACCCTTTAGTAAAGTGAAATCATATTAAGAAAAATTTCTTGATAGGAAAATTAAGGAATTAATTCGGATATAAACCAATTTTATTAAGAATATGATTAATCTTTGCTATGCGACCAGATAAATTTTAAGATTGCACCTAAAAAACTTTTGACATCACCCAAACATTTTTTATGTTAATTATTAGTCAAGGAATTAAATATTAGTAGTCCTTTGTTCTTTTCACTGCACTAAATAATTAAATATCATTTAATCATTTAACAAAAAAGTGAGGGCGTATGCGCATTAAATTTCTACTAAGAATCCTTTTGGTAGCTTCCCTTTTCGTATTTCTGCCAAAGCTAATATTAGCGCAAGGTGTTACAACTGCTTCTTTAAATGGACTTGTTCAGGATGCAGAGGGTAATCCTTTACCCGGGGCAAATGTAATTGCATTACATGTACCCAGCGGTACAAGTTATGGCGCATCTACTAGAGATAATGGATTATTCAATTTACCGAATCTTAGAGTTGGGGGACCCTATACTGTTACTGTTTCATATGTTGGGTATAATTCTCAAAAGGAGGAAAATATATATTTAAGCCTTGGTCAAAACTTCAGATTAGAGTTTGCCATGGAAAGCGAAGCGGTTACAGTTGGAGAAGTAGTCGTAACAGCTGAGCAAGATGCAGTCTTGAATAGTAATAGAACCGGCGCAGCGACATATATTGAAGTTGACCAAATCCAATCTTTACCGACCATTAAGAGAAGCATTAGGGATCTCATAAGATTGGATCCCCGCAGCGACGGTAATTATAGTTTTGGTGGTAAAAACTGGTTATTCAATAATATTTCTCTCGATGGTTCTTATTTTAACAATCCTTTCGGACTGGACGATCCGGCGCCTGGCGGACAAACCAATTCTGAGCCTGTTCCCTACGATGCAGTTGATCAGGTCCAGGTTTCTGTTGCACCCTATGATGTACGCCAGGGTGGCTTTACTGGAGCCGGCATTAATACGGTAACAAAAAGCGGTACAAATCAGATCAGAGGATCATTATATAGTTTTTATAGAAACGAAACTCTTCTCGGTAATACCGTAAGCGGAAACGAGGTAATAGCTAACCCCGAACTTTTATTTTACCAATCCGGCTTTTCCGTTAGCGGTCCGATAATTCAAAATAAATTATTTTTCTTCTTTAACGGAGAGATTGAACGCAGAGAAGATCCCGGGACGAATTTTACTGCAGACAATAATGGAAATGTAACGTTCGGAGAATCCAGGGTGCGTGCCGATATAATGAACCAGATAAGAACCAGGATGATGGAAGTTTATGGATATGATACCGGTCCTTATGAAAATTTTATTCACAATACTTCTAACGAAAAAATAATTATTAAGCTGGACTGGAATATTAATGAAGGAAACAACTTATCTCTTAGATATAACCGGCTTGATGCAAGAAGGGATTTGCCTCCCCATCCGTTTGTACTTGCAACAGGTGGGCGCGGACCAAACGAATCGAGCTTACCATTTAGAAATTCCGGATATACAATTAATAACAGATTAAATTCTTTTGCCCTCGAATTAAATTCCAGAAGGGGCACTTTTGCTAATAGATTCTTTATCAGCTATAACCGGTTTCGTGATTATAGGAATTCGTTCAGTGAGCCCTTCCCAACCATCCAGATTAATGAAGGCGGAGTTAATTACACTACTTTAGGTCATGAACCTTTTTCAATTCATAACATATTAGACCAGGATGTTTGGCAGGTTACCGACAACTTCAGCTATTATCTTGGAAATCATGTGATTACTGTCGGGTCAACATTCGAAAATTTTAAATTTTTTAACTCCTTTAACATTTTCCGGTATGGAGTGTTTTTCCTGCCTGATTTTCTGGATTTCATCGGAGGAAGTACATTCTCATCTGTTGATGATTTTTTTGCACGCACGAATCCGGACAGCGCAAATTTCTATGATTTCAGATCACTTGTTGGTTCCGGACCTTATAAAGGTGAAAATATTAAAGTGGCACAGCTGTCATTTTATGCCCAGGATGAGTTCATAGTTTCATCAGTATTTAATTTGACATATGGATTAAGGGTTGATTTGCCAATGTATTTTACTGAGCCGGTAGACAATCCGTTTTCAAGAAATTTAACACTACTTGATGAAGAGGATCAACCGGAAACAGTTGATCAAAGTAAGCTTCCTGGGGTTCAACCGCTGTTTTCTCCAAGGGCAGGATTTAACTGGGACGTAACGGGTGATCGTTCTACCCAGGTTCGTGGCGGAACCGGAATTTTTACAGGACGTCTGCCGTTTGTCTGGGTAGGAAATGTTATTTCTAATCCCGGGAATAATCCAAATCTTTATCCCAATGTATCTACCCAGATTAAAACCTCTGATGATGCCATACTCCAAACGTCATTCGATTTAAATGCTATGGTTGGGGACTTTAAATGGCCCCAGGTCTGGAATACTAATATTGCAGTAGATCACATACTGCCGCATGATATTTTGGGTACCCTCGAATTTATTTATGGCAAGGATATTAATTCTATCTATGTAAGAAACGCCGATTTGGGTAAACCTGTTCGTTATCTTTCTTCGGTAAAGAGACCATATTATGGCGGCGATTTATCCAGCGGCAACGGTGTTCACGAATTAAATCCCGATGGTAAAGCAGGAGTTTACGTTATAGATAATTCAAGTGAAGGATATAACTATAGCTTAACATTTCAGTTGAGAAAAAGATTTGATTGCGGGTTAAACACAAGCCTGGCATACACTTTTTTGGAAGCTAAAAGTCTATTGAAGTCTACTGAGATTGCAAGTGTGTTGTGGCAGGAGAATCCAACCCAGGGCGATCCTAATAAACCGGAATTAAGTTATTCCGAGTTTGGAAACAGGCATAGAATAACGGCTGGCGCAACTTATACACATGTGTGGTCCGATAATCTTGCTACTCATTTAGGTGTATTTGTTGAAGTAGCGGAGGGGAATCGTTTTGCAGGTGCCGGTGGAAACAGGTATTCATATCTGTATTCGGGAGATGTTAATGGTGACGGTTATAATAATGATTTAATCTATATTCCCCGAAATCAGAGTGAAAGCAATTTAGTATCTTATGTTGATGCAGGCGGTAATACTATAACTGCGGACGCTCAATGGACTGCCCTTAATACTTTTATTGAACAAGATGATTATTTAAAAGAGCACCGGGGCGAAGTAGCCGAAAGATTCGGGGCGGTCAATCCGTGGTTCTTCAATATGGACCTAAGGGTACTTCAGGATTTTTCATTCCTTTCGGGAGGGATGAAACATACATTTCAACTTAGTATAGATATTTTAAACTTTCCTAATTTACTTAATTCAGATTGGGGCGTAAGGAAAGTTGCAACTTCTTCTGCCACAATTCCATTGGAGTTGGTTGGGTTTGATGGGAACGGGGAGCCAACATTTAATTATAAAAGCAATCAAAAAGAAACCTTTGTTGATGATCCTGGTTTGTTTTCACGTTGGCAGATGCAGGTAGGCTTAAAGTATTTCTTTATGTGATCAATATTTTTGTTGCTTGCCCCCGCCGTAAAGCGGGGGTTTTTTATTTAGTGATCAGGCAAATAAGCTAAAACGTCACAGGATTAATAAAATTGCAAAACAAAGTATTAGCCATAATATGGGATTATGACGGAACACTTGTAGACTCCCGAAAGAGAAACTTAAATGTTACGAGAAAAATCATTAGAGAAATTCTTGGAAAAGACGCACAAAATTTTCCAGTTTTAAAAACTTTAGAGAATTATTATTCGGCACATACAAAAGCAATCAATTGGCGGGAGTTTTATAAGAGTAGTTTTGGATTGAATGAACAACAAATAGATGAAGCGGGAAGAATGTGGACGGAATGTCAGCTTGAGGATAATAGTTCAACTCCAATTATTAAGGGAGTTGAGGAAATCATAATTGAGTTAAGTAATCTTCCACAGGGAATAGTATCACAAAATTCAAAAAGCCAAATAATTCGGAGTCTTAAACAAAGAAATATTCTCTCTTATTTTAAAAGTATAATTGGTTATGAGGAAGTAGATCTGAAAAGCCAAAAGCCCGATCCAGAGGGTTTATTGTTATGTTTAGAAATTCTTACCGATTTAAAACCGGGCTTGGTCTTCTATATTGGAGATCACGAAACAGATGTACTGTGTGTATTAAACGCAAATAATATTTTGAAAGAGAAAAAAACGGGGATTAAGATAATTTGTATTGGTGCACTTTACAGTTATTCGGCTGACACAAGTGCCTGGCGCAGCCGTCCGGATTACGAAGTTAGAGATACCGGAAATATCCTAAGCATTATTCGTGGTTTTAACCACCAAAACAAATAAATCTGCATTAACACAATCTATTTAACTCACTAAAATTTTGCAGAGTTGTACAAAACCCGACATTAGCAGAAAAGAATTAAGGGGGGATTTACTTTATAACCTATTCGGAAACATATCCGGCATATAAATAACAATAGCCAGAAAAAGCAATGCCCCAAGCAATCCAATAGCAAGCGCTACAAGAACATCTTTCCTCATTTAATAACTCCCCTGTGTGAATGACTAAATCTTAATGGTAAATATAAATAATTGAGAAATTAAATTCACCAATCAAACATATTTACCACCAGACTTTTTGAGATATTTCTATTATAGTTGAGAGTGATAAAGAATTCCTAATGCAATACCAAGAATAATAGCAAGAGTTACTGCCGCAGCAAAAAACCAGCCCGTTCTCCCGGGTTTTTTTTTGAATATGAATTTTCTGCTACGTTTGTCCGGCAGCAAATAATTATCAAGTTGATTTATCGAAAGAATCTTTAACGAAGTTTTTTTGTTCTTATTTCTCCGGGGTTTTTCATTTATCAATTTCCGAAAATCTTGTAATGAAGTTTTCTTTTTGGGAAACGAGCCAGCTTCTTTGAAAACCGCTATTACATCAAAATAATAGTTTTTACAATTCGGGCATCGATCCAGGTGGCTTCTGATTTCTTCTCTTATTTCATTAATGAGGAAACCGTCGGCGTAATCGTTAAGGTAATATTTAATTTCATTACATATCATTTTGTGTTGCAATTATTTTCCCCGTTACACAATTTAACTTTTTGCCCAGAGTGTCTCTTAAAGACACAGGGAAAAATTTGTTTGAACTTAAAAAAAATATTGAAATAAGTAAATCCGAAAAGCAGCTTTTAAAAAAAATATTTTTAACGATTATATCATTTGAATGATATTGACTCAAACCCAGAAAAATTTTATATAGTACAAACGAATATTTTTGTTAATCTATTCTCAGCATGGAGGAATTAATGCCCGCAAAAAATTTTGGTTTGGTTGGATTTTTAATAGGTCTTGCTACAGGAAGCGTTGTGTCCCTTTTGTATGCGCCCCAAAGCGGAAGGGAGTTTCGTAGTAATTTAAGAAAAGATTTCCCGGGATTTCTTAAAAAGGCAGAAGAGATAAAAGGATCCCTGATTAGCAAAGCTAAATCAATAGCGTCAGATATATCGGAGAGAAGCGAGAAGTTTGTTGAAACCGCAAAAAAAATTGCAGATGGACGATATGCGGGAACTGTTGAAACGATAGAGAATGAATTATATAGCCTGAAACATGCGGTTAATGAGGCAATGAACAATTATAAAAAAAACAGCGACTTTGGAAAACCGACTAACCAGCAGGTTGACGATCTTTTTATTGATTTTGAAGATGAAATTCTTCCAAAATTTGTGGGGATGGGAAGAAGAGACAGATAGCTTTTAAGCGGTTCCTCTCATAAATAGCCCAACCACTTATATTTCCTTTGATCTTTTAAATTTTTGTAAAGGGAACAAACAGGGTATAATGCGATTACAACAACTACCCAGACAAAATAAACGACAACTAAAGAATAACCCCAATCTGTTTCCCAGAAGAAAGAAAAGCTATTGAACATAAAATCCGGGTTTACGCCCGTTGCAATAGCAATAAGTACTGCAAGCAGGTGTATAACGGGAACATGCAGCAGGTAGTAAAACAGGGGAACCCGCCCAAACACAATAAAAAAAGATTTGCCGGGGACACTGATTTTTTCCATGAAAGAAAGCAGCAATATTGAGGGACCCAGGGTCATTAAAAGATAAAGCAGAGAAGGAGGATATTTGGTTGTATCGATGAAATCAAGAAGTGTAAAAATAAGATTCTTTTGAGAAGCCCAT
>MGZZ01000087.1 GCA_001802795.1 Ignavibacteria bacterium GWC2_36_12
TAACCTACTTCTATTCTCAGCTTCCTGTCATTCTTTGCCACAAAAAGAAGTGCTCCGTTGTCATACTCTTTAGTTCCGATTTTATTTTTCTCGGCTACCTCATGAGAGAAATATTCAATCGGGTAAGCATCGAGAGTGGGAATCATCAGAAAAACAAGTTGATTACTTGTACTGTCTTCAAAAGTTTTAAGACGGTAATTTAATGATTCGAGCTCAGCACGGTTTAATGTATTCGTGTAATCGGTAGCCCATTGTTTTAACAATGGAACTTCGGGCTGTGCTCTTAAAATAGTTGACGATATTATTATTAAAAATAAAAACTTCATCAGGATTAGAATTCAACCTTCGGCGGAGTTTCCGAACCGGGGGTCGATGTAAAATACTGTTTCTCTCCGAAGCCAAAGACGCCTGCAAAAATAGATGTGGGAAATCTTTTTATAGTTGTATTGTATGCCTGAACTGTCTGGTTAAAATTTCTTCTTTCAACAGATATCCTGTTTTCTGTCCCTTCAAGCTGTGCCTGCAGTTGAAGAAAATTTTCATTTGCTTTTAAGGTTGGATAATTTTCTACTGTAACAAGCAACCGGGATAAAGCGCCGCTCAACTCCCCTTGCAGCTGCTGAAACCTCTGAAAAGCCTGCGGATCATTCAGCACTTCGGGTGTTATATTAAACTGGCTTACCCTGGCTCTTGCTTCCGTAACATCGGTTAACACACCTTTTTCAAAATCAGCATACCCTTTAACAGTATTTACCAGGTTAGGTATAAGATCGGCTCTTCGCTGGTACTGGTTTTCTACCTGGCTCCAGCTTTGATTAACTGTTTCATTTAAAGTAACAAGATTATTATAAGCTCCAACACCCCAAGCGACTAATATAATTCCTATTAAAACTATTACTCCGATTACAGAGAGAGTTATAATCAACCCTTTATTTTTCATTATTCCTCCTGAAGGTCGAGAGATAAAAATTAAAAATTACGTTCAACAACTTAAATTAAGTTGAATTTTAATCAATATGCAATACTTGTGACGAAGTGAAGGTGAGATTATGAGATAATGTGATTATAAGAGTGTAGATTTTAACTTCTTTTAGCATCATCTCATCATTCCCATCATCACGGCCTGGTTCCCTTATAATTATGCTGCAAGTAATCGAGAGATTCGTTCGATATTTGAAGATTTTTTTCAACAGCAAATTTTTCTGCATTTTCAAGATTTCCCCTGTAAAACCTGAACCACAAAAAATTAGCAACTACCAACCCGTCAAAAACCCTCTCTTCAATCAGGGCATTAACTGAAATGTAACCCCATAATGCACACCATCCTAACGAAAGCAAACCGTTTATGTAATTGCCGGTATAGAATTGTCCCGCACCCGGTAAAATAATTGAAGCTATCTTAGCAAAAGCAACCGAGTATTTTTTATTATTAGTTTTTTCACACAGTAGTGTTAATTCATGATCGGGAGATATTTTTGAAAATTCTTCTGTTGCTTTATCCCATTCATCGGCAAAAATGTAAGTCCAGCCGCACCAGTAATTAATTTCATCCTTTTTATTACTCCATCTTTCATCCTTTATCAAGTCATCAAGAAGTCTTAAGGCATTACCGGTAGTTCTTTTTAAAATATTTATTCGAACGATTTCAATTTTTATCCTGAAAATATCATCGCTGTTCTTTGAATTTATTTCTGCGAGAGTAAAATATTGAATTGCTTCATTAAACTTTCCCCCGTTCTTATATGCTTGTGCAATTAACTCATCTGAAACCGACAGATAAACATTGCTTGTATCAAAAAACTGAAGCCGTTTGAATTCCGTAATTGCATCAAAGTAATTTTCTTCATCATATAATTTTTTCGCAAGATCGAATTGCTCTTCCAGGTAATCCTGTGAAAAGGAAATATTCCCTGCATACAACAAAAGAATTAAAAGATATTTATTTAACAAAGTCATTTCCCGGTACAAAATAATTCTTATTCTGAAGGTATTCATTTAATTTTTCTTTGTATTCATAATCCACTTTTGCATTATAGATTTGTGCGGCGGCAACCGAGCCATAAATATTCCCGGTGTAAAAGAAAAATCCTAAACCGGAAAAGAGCCAGCCTCTGAAGTCGTGGTTTGCTCTGAAGTTATCATAAGATAAAAACGCGAAGAGAGACGTTGCAATAAAAGCTGTAATTCCATCACCTATTTCTCCAAGATAGATTTTTCCACTGCCGGGAATTATAGCTGAAAATAACCCCGATAGTAGAGAACTTTTATAGGGAGGATTCTTCTTTTCACTAAAAAAGCTGAGTAAACTTTCTTTCCCCGATAAAGGAAAAGCTTCTAAAAAATTTTGTTCTGCTGGTAATTCATTTGAAGTAAAAAGATAAGATAAATAAAGCAATCTTTGAAAATCTTTTACATCGTTGTTTGCCAATTTACTTTGCAATTCATTATATCTGCCGGCTTGAAGGAGAGTTTTATAATATTCTTTTACAGATTGATCATAATAAACCGACTCTTTATTTACACTTAAAAATTTTTCTAAAGCCAAATCATATTTCCCCATTAATTGATAAGCAAGAGGAATTTTAAATTCAATTGTATCGTTTTTCTCATATTCCGGGAGCTTCCCATATTCAAAAACCGACCGGAGATAATCCTTCCCGGAGAATAAATGATCGGCAAACTTCCTGGTATTTGCCGGCGTGTGAAGTAGATTCGATGTTTGAGGTTTAATTGTGAATGAAAAAAGGATAAAAAGAAAAATTATTTTCATTATTCCGAAATAGCGATTTCGTTTACAGGTTTGTAATGAATTTTTTCCGAAAGTGTATAGAGGGAAGGGGGATCATAATAATATCCTGAAGACACACGCGGATATTTTCCCTTCTTAAAGATATTAATATCCCTTGTGAACCTGTCAAAAAACATTAATGTTCCCTGGAAAATATTTGTTTCCTGAACAGCATCTGCAAGGAAAGATGAGCAGGACGGTCTGAACGGGCAGTTATCTCCATCAAGATCTGAAACAAAAAACCAGTAAGCATTAACAAAAGATTTAACAAAAAAGCTTCCCGTATTGTCCGAATCGAAACTATAATTTCTGTGCTGATAACTACCAGCTAAAGTGTAATCGATTTCCACTTTTCCCCATTTCTCCCAGTCGGTTTGTGCATTCAATAACAGAGTGTGAATAAAAATAATTGTAAAAATAAATTTCATTATAATAAGCTCATCTTAGTTCTTAATCTTACTCGTAATCCTAATCGATTATGAGTATGATTAAGATTATGATTACGACATAATAATTTGAACTTAAACTTTAACTCTTGTTACTTCCCTTCAAGCAAGGCACGGGTGATGACCAACTTCTGTATTTCTGAAGTGCCTTCATATATTTCAGTTATTTTTGCATCTCGCAAATATCTTTCAACAAGATATTCACGAACATAACCATAACCTCCATGAACCTGGATTGCATCCAGTGCACATTCAACAGCAATTTTCGAGGAATACAACTTAGCCATCGCTGCTTCTTTGAAATAAGGTTTGCCGGCATCTTTTAAAGCTGCTGCTTTGAAAGTAAGCATTTTTGCACAATCAACTTTGACTGCCATATCGGAAAGCTTGAATTGTATAGCCTGCAGTTTTGAAATAGGATTACCAAAAGCTTTTCTCTCCTTTGAATATTTTAATGCCGCATCAAAAGATGCTTCCGCTATACCGATTGCCTGGGCAGCAATTCCAATTCTTCCACCGTTAAGTGTATTCATAGCAAAGTTAAATCCTTTACCTTCTTCCCAAACAAGATTCTCAAAAGGAATTTTACAATTCTCAAACGTAAGCGAGCAGGTATCTGAACTTCTTATACCAAGCTTATCTTCCTTTTTTCCATGACCAAAACCTTCTGTTCCTTTCTCAACAAGGAGAGTTGAAATACCTTTATGTCCTTTTTCTTTATCAGTTGTTGCCATTACAAGATAGTAATCAGCGTTGATTCCGTTTGTGATCCAGTTTTTTATTCCATTGAGCAAATAGTGAGCATCTTTTTTATCAGCAGTTGTTCTTTGATTTGTCGCATCGCTTCCAGCTTCAGGTTCTGAAAGACAAAAAGCACCGAGCTTTTGTCCTTTGGCAAGAGGTGTTAAAAATTTTTCTTTAATATAATCGGTACCGTACTTCTCAAGTCCATAACAAACCAACGAATTATTTACCGACATAATAACTCCAACACTCGCATCAACCCTGGAAATTTCAATCATTGCCAGTACATAGCTTATCATATCCAATCCTGCACCGCCGTAATCAGGTGAGACCATCATTCCCATAAAGCCAAGTTCACCTAATTGCTTAACAATCTCAGTGGGAAATTCTGCATTGATATCACGCTCAACGGCTGAAGGAGCTATCACTTCCCGGGCAAACTCCCTTGCAGATTGCTGAATCATTTTATGATCATCTGTGAAATCGAAGTTCATTCTTTTTCCTTTTAATTGTTCTGGAAATTACTTTTGGTAATTATTTAGAAGAGAGCTTTTTAAGTTCTCACCTGAATATAAAAATAAGAGTTATATGGTAAGTTTGCAACGAGACAAAATAACAGTCTTTTGTTTTAAATTACCCAAAACACTATCATTTAATAGAAGAGCATAGTTTCATCACGCCACTCATATTTCTTATATTTAGAATATGGAAAAAGAAGATTCAGCAATAAAAGAGAGCAACCCGGTCTCTAAAAAACTTCAGCTTAAGGGATTAACTTTAGATGAGCTGAAAAAATATTTTTCAGAAATAGGTGAACCCAGATTCCGTGGCGAGCAGCTTTTTAACTGGATGTATAATCATCTTGTTGATGATTTCTTTTTGGTCAATAATTTTCCTAAAAACGTAAGGCAGATACTTACTGATAATTGTGAAATAAATGCCCTGAAATACGTCACGTCGGAAACATCGCCCGTTACCGGGACAAAAAAATATATTTTTGAAACTGCCGAAGGAAATAAGATTGAATCGGTTATAATCCCTGAAGAAAGCCGAACTACATTATGCGTATCAACACAGGTCGGCTGCCCACTCGATTGTAAATTTTGTGCAAC
>MGZZ01000088.1:0-2909 GCA_001802795.1 Ignavibacteria bacterium GWC2_36_12
AACCACAAAGAAAACAGATTCAGATTTTCAACAGCCATACCTTTATCCGGACGAAAAGCAGGAAATACTTTTATATCAAACTTATCCTTCCTTATTTTTTTATGGTACTCAAGCGAATCCAGCGGATCGTCTGTTGTACAGAGAACTTTAACTTTAAAGTTTTTGAGCAACCCTTTAACAGAGAAGTTATCTTCCGGCAGAAGCTTATTACAATGCTTCCAGATTTCTTTTGCAGTATCCTTATTCAATAATTTGTTTGAAATCCCAAATGGATTTTTTAATTCCAAATGTGTCCAGTGATAAAGTGGATTTCTCAATGTGTAAGGAACTGTTTCAGCCCAGGCAAGAAATTTTTCCCAATCGGAAGCTTCACCTGTACAGAATTTTTCATCAACCCCGTTTGTTCTCATTGCCCGCCATTTATAATGATCTCCATACAGCCATATCTGGGTGATATTATCAAATTTTCTGTTTTCAGCAATTTCCTTCACAGAAAGATGGTTGTGGTAATCGATTATCGGAAGATCTTTCGCAAAAGTATGATACAATCTCTCGGCAGTTTTATTCATTAATAAAAAATTATCATTAATAAACTCTTTATCAGAATTTATTTTATAAACTTCTGTTTGTAAATTGTTTTTAGTAACCATAACTCAATCCAAATTTTTTTATCCGGAAATTAAAAACCAAATAATTTGGGAACCCAAAGACTTAATTCGGGGAAATAAGTGGTTATCAGTAATGCAAACAACATAGCTATAAACATAGGTATTAAAGGTTTTATCACCTTTGTAATTGATAATTCGGCAACGGAACATCCCACAAAAAGAATACTGCCGACCGGCGGAGTGCATAAACCGATGCAGAGATTCATCACCATAATTATTCCGAAATGTATCGGGTCTATACCAACGTTAACTGCAACAGGTAAAAATATCGGTGTGAAAATCAGAACTGCGGGGGTCATATCCATAAAAGTTCCTACAAAAAGGAGTATCAGGTTAATAATTATTAATATTACAAACTTATCGTTTGAAAGAGCAATTAAAGAAGCTGCAACGTTCTGTGGAATATTTTCATACGCCATTACCCAGGACATTGCCATCGAGGTTCCGATAAGAAGCATTATTATACCTGTTGTAGTAGCACTGCTCAATAATATTTTGTGAAGATCGTTAAACTTTACTTCTTTATAGATAAAGACTGAGAGAATAAAAGCATAAAGTACTGCAATTGCAGAGGCTTCGGTAGCAGTGAAATAGCCTGCGATAATTCCTCCTATTACAATAATAACCAGAAGTAAACTCGGGATTGCATCAAGAAATTTTTTGAAAGCATCACCGAACGTAAAAGTAATTGTGGTTCTGTAGTTATGCTTTTTTGCATAAACGAAAGCAACTACCATTAAAGAAAGTCCCATAAGAATCCCAGGCAAATAACCTGCAAGGAAAAGAGCAGCAATTGAAACCCCGCCGCTTGCTAAAGAATAAACTATAAGGATATTGCTTGGAGGAATAATCAAACCTGTTGTAGAGGAGGATATGTTTACTGCAGCTGAAAAACCCCGATCGTATCCTTCCTTCCTCATAACCGGTGTCATAAATCCACCTATTGCCGAAGCAGCGGCAGCAGCAGAACCCGATATTGCACCGAAAAGCATAGCTGCCATTATATTTACAAATGCGAGTCCACCCGGAAGTTTACCTACAAGTACTTTTGCAAAGTCAATAAGTCTTCTTGCAATTCCGCCGCTATTCATTAATTGCCCTGCAAGAATAAAAAATGGAATAGCAAGCAAAGCAAAACTATCTATACCTGTTGCCATCCTTTGAGAAATTGTTGTAAAGGATGGTACAGCTTTTATGCTAAACAACATTGTAGCTAAAGAAGCAATACCGATGCTAAAAGAAATCGGAACACCTAAAGCCAACAGCGATAAAAAAGACAAAACAAGGATTAGTATTTCTATTGTTTCCATTAATTATTCGTAATTTGTTTTTTTGTTTCGACTCTTAGGGAAAGCAAATGCTCATATATAAAATAAACTGAATAGAAAGCAATGATAAGACCGCTTATTGGAAGAACCATATATACATAACCAACTTGAATTTGCAATGCCGCAGAAATTTGATTAAGAGTTAATGTAATATTTACAAGCCTTAATCCTCCAAT
This sequence comes from Ignavibacteria bacterium GWC2_36_12, assembly GCA_001802795.1. Lineage (GTDB taxonomy): Bacteria > Bacteroidota > Ignavibacteria > Ignavibacteriales > Ignavibacteriaceae > RBG-16-34-14. The sequence goes on from MGZZ01000088.1 coordinate 2,173, forward strand.
TAACATTACTGATACTGAAAAAGCAAGAATGCAGGTCTGAATAAACAGTTCGAGATAGATGTGTTTTTTCCCGGTTAATTTCAGAGGAAGCAAATCTATTGCGAGATGCATTTTTTGTCCGGCAACATAAGCTGCACTTAGTATTCCTGTCCAAACCAACGAATATCTTGCAAGTTCTTCAGTAAATGAACTCGGGTTTTGAAGAACAAATCTTGTAAAGACCTGCCACAAAACATTAATTGTCATTCCCGCCATAAGTATTACTAAAGCCCATTTTATAATAAAATCAAGAATATTTTTGACTTTTTTCATAGAACATTCAATTGTTTGATTTCCCGGATAAGATTATAAACTTCAGGTTCACTTTTAAATTCTTCGATCAAGTCTTCCACTTTTTCCTGAAAAGGCTTTTTATCAGGATAATAAATCTTCACACCTGCCTCCTGTACTTTTTCCAGGGCCTCTTTAGTTGAAGCCTGCCACAATTTCTTTTCATGCTCATATGATTCATCTGCTGCTTCCTGAATCCATATTTTTTCTTGTTCTGTTAAATCATCCCAGATAATAGTGCTTATAAGAAGTACATCCGGAACAGAGGTGTGCTCATCCAAAGAATAATATTTGCAAACTTCATAATGTCTCGATGTATAAAAGCTGGGAGGATTGTTTTCTGCACCATCCACAACTCCCTGCTGTAAAGCTGTATATAATTCTCCCCATGCGATAGGAGTAGCAGA
>MGZZ01000088.1:2929-25186 GCA_001802795.1 Ignavibacteria bacterium GWC2_36_12
TCTTTACAGAAGTTGCGCTCTCCTGGGTTCTTATTTTCAATCCTCTTAAATCTGAAGGTGAAAGAACCGGGTTAACTTTAGTATAAAAACTTCTGCTGCCTGCATCATAAAAACATAACCCTCTTAACCAGTATTTTTCAGTACTTTGCAGAAGCTTGCGACCTAGCTCACTTTCAAAGACTTTAAATTTATGTTCTTCGTTATCGAATACAAAAGGTAAACTAAAAACCTTATAAATGGGGACAAATCCCTCTAAAACTGATGATGAAACTTTGGTCATTCCTAGGCTGCCTATCTGCAGGAGTTCCAAACATTCTCTTTCTGTACCTAATTGCTGGCTGGGGTAGACTGTTATTTGAATTTTTCCACTGGATTTTTCCGCAACACGTTCTGCAAGAAATTCCATAGCGAGGTGAACGGGATGCGTTTGATCCAGTCCATGTCCGATCTTTATTTTTTTTATATTTGATTCTTTGCTACAGCCAGAAAGAAAAATAATTGAGGCGAGAAAAATAACAACAGGTTTCAGTTTCATTAGCGGTTTTATAGAAGTTTCCTGACAGATTCAGATTTTAATTCAATACAACTTTAGTTGGATTATTCAATTTAATTAATTCATCATCAAGATATTTTAAGAATTCTTCCTTACTCTTAATTCCGCCCCCCTCCTGTTCCCATGCAGCGGTAAAATAGTAAGTAAGTTTTTTATCTCTAAGTTTTAATATAACAAAATGGCTTAAATCATCCCCCGATATCTCAACCAGACTGGATTTATTATAAAAAACAGCAATGCCGAGATTATCATTTTCAAGTGTTTGAACTCCCCATATAGATATGTATCTCCAATCTTTATCTTCTTTAGAAACAATAAATTCAGTATTTTCATGTTTAGCTAAGCCAGTACACAAATTTTCAATTCCTTTGTCCGGTAACACATTTACTTCAGTTATTCTGCTGTTTGCCTTAATTGAATAACGAGTTGTAACATTATATTTCTTATCGAGATTCCATCCATAATGAGTAGTTTCAACTTCAGAGACAAGATTACCGTCAAAAATCATACATAAAGTACTATCAATTTCCGTAACAGTCACTACTTTATTATTATAAAATGTAGCAATTGAGCCTATGCCAAGCGAGTTACCGACCTTAAATATATCTCTTCCCCAATCCAGCATTTTTTGGTAAGACTCGTTTCCATCAGAAACAAGATCATTTTTCCCAGTAATATCCAGGAACAATCCACTTATTTTCTTTCCAAAAATATCCGTTCTGTTTCTTTCATCAAGATATAATCTATAACCAACTTTTTCCGATTCCCATCCAGGTCCCTCAAACTGGTATAAAGCATCGTGGGCAAAATGACCGGATGGAACCTTAGTTTGATTTACGCTTTGGAAATAACCACCAGTAAAAAAACCTTCTTTTTTTTCATAACCGGTTTTCTGTCCAAGGTATGCCTGTGTCAATTTTATTGTCTTTTTATTCTTTACACTATCTGTAAAAATAATTTCTTTAGTTTCACCTGGTTCGAAGCTTATTAGAAGTAAAATTTCCTGCTTATTAGTATTTCTATTCAATACTTTTTCAAAGAAAATCTCTTTTTTATCTTCATAGACTGTGAAAGAATCAAAATTGAAATTAGGTTTTTTTTCTATTAACGATTCCGCATTAATTTTTACTATTTCATTCGGTCGGGCAAAATTTAATGAATTCTTAAGTTTAATCGAAAAAGATTCTGCAAAGTCAATTTCAGGAATCAGTATGACAAATAAACTAATAAGAGAAAAGAGATATTTAAATCCTTGTATATTCTTTTGCATAGCTTCGCCTCGTTAGTCCCATTTATTAACTGTTAACTTTATCGTTTAAGTTATTTAAAAGTTATTAAAAAAAAATGTAAAATCAAATCAACTCAGAATAAAAATTATAATATTTTTTTACTTGACAATACAAATTAATTTTGTCATATTATCAATCGTTAAAGTTAACGATTAAGTTATCGTTTCATTCAAAATATCCGAGCTCTTTATTATTAACTCGAAAATACAACAAAAAATTAAAATGAAACACCAATTTTTAGTTGTTATTATCTTTTTTACAATTTACTTTTATATAATAATAAACTACCTTTCTGAAAAAAAATCAGGTGGAGTTCTTTATGGCATTTTATAAATCACTGCCCACCATTATTATTTTAATTTCATCTTTTCTATATGGACAGGCAAATTTGCGTGGTATTATTAACGACTCTCTAAGCAACAAGCCCTTAATCGGAGCTAATGTTTTTTTATTAGGTACTGCTTTAGGAAGTGCAACCGACCTCGAAGGTCAATATACAATTACTAATATTCCCGAAGGTACTTATACTCTAAAGATCTCGTATATCGGGTATAGAACAAAGGAAATTAATGTAACTGTTACGGGAAATAAATCTACCGAATTAAATTCAGAATTGATCCCTGATATTTTGGAAGGTCAGGAAGTTCTAATTACTTCACAAGCATCGGGTCAGGTTTCGGCAATAAACCAACAGAGGACATCAAACACCATTATTAATGTCGTTTCTGAAGAAAAGATTAAAGAACTTCCGGATGTTAATGCGGCCGAATCAATTGGTCGCTTACCCGGCGTATCAATATTAAGATCCGGCGGAGAGGCAAATAAAGTAATTCTGCGAGGTTTAAGCGATAAGTTTACATATGTTACTATAGATGGTATAAAGATACCCTCAACAGATATAAATGGTAGAGGGTTAGATCTTAGTACTATCTCACAGAGCTCATTAGCCGGTATTGAATTATTCAAAGCATTAACGCCGGATAAGGATGCCGATGCAATTGCAGGCAGCATCAATCTTGTTACCAAGAAAGCCCCTTCACTTAGAGATATCAGGGTTGAAATGAAAGGCGGCTATAACAGGATAATGAAATCTGCTGAACAATATGATTTTAATTTACGTTATGGTGAAAGATTCCTGGATGATTTTCTTGGTGTTCAGTTAAATGGAAATCTTGAAAACAGGATAAGAAGTAATGAGAGAATAGATCTCGATTACGATCAGTCGCTGGTTAATCAAACAGATTATGAAATTAATGATTTTGTTCTGGAATTTACTGATGAGATTAGAAAAAGGAATGGCATCAGTGTTATCCTGGACCTGAATACTCCTGATGAGGGCTCACTTAAATTAAGTGGTATTTACAGCAGTACAAAAAGAGATTATCTCTATTCATCAAGAGAATATCCTGCGGGCGGCAGCAGAATTGGAAACGGCAGTGATGTTAGTTATTCTTTCCGAGACAGAGAGCAGGAAATAAATACTTTCAATAGTTCATTAACGGGCAACAATAATCTTATTGGATTAAAATTGTACTGGGGATTGTCATACGCTGAGTCCAAGAGTGATTTCCCTTATGATTATACAATAAATTTCCAGGAAGCATCAACTACAACTTCAGGTATGCGGAATACACCACATATCAAAAATAATCCTGAGCAACTCATTCCATTTGCTTATAATAACTTTATTGCAGCAACAATCTACAATGCTTTTTATAATACTCAAACAAATTTTGATAAAGAACGGAGTGCATTTTTAAATATATCACGCGATTATGTTCTGGGGAACCTTTTCTCCGGTGAATTAAAAATAGGAGGTAAGTATAAAACAAAAGGCAGATCAAATGATAATACCAATACATACGCTCCTTATTATCTTGGTAGATGGTATCCTTATGAAAGAATGGCTGATGGGACTATACAGGAAAAAAACTTCAGTGGCAGTTACTTTGATGCTTTTTTCCAAAGGTACAAACAATCTCCTACAAATAACTTAGTCTCTTTTTCTGAATTCCTCGATCCTACTCCCGTTTCCCGTGATATATATGACATCTATGAGCTTAATCCTCTTATTAACCGGGATAAACTGCGCCAATGGTATGAGCTTAATAAAAATGGAATGGATAGAAATGGTAGCCAGATAGAGTACAATTTTGACTCAACAGCAAGAAGAAATTATTATGATATAACTGAGGATGTGGCAGCAGGATATATTATGAATACGTTAAATATTGGCCAGATGATTACGTTTATTGCCGGTGTACGAATAGAAAATGAAGATAATCACTATAATGCTACTTATTCACCGGGGCAATTTGGTGGATTCCCGGTTCTTAGCGGAGGACTTATAAAGGATACTTCCTCTAGTCATAAAGAGAACATAGTATTACCCAACTTGCACTTAAATATTAAACCAACAGAATTTATAAATATCAGGCTGGCTGCCTACAGGGCATTGGCAAGGCCGGACTTTAATTTCAGGCTACCCACTGCTTTTGCATGGAGGCAATCGGGAGCCGGTGGAACCACAAATAAAGAGTTATATTTAGGAAATCCCAAATTAAAAACTGCTAAATCATGGAACTTTGAGATAAACACTTCCTATTTTGGAAATGAAATAGGATTGGTATCCGTCTCTGCATATTATAGAGAAATTAAAGATATGTTTCACATGTTAAACCAGATTAATACCCAGGGAGATGTATTATTAAAACATTTTGATCTTACAGCCCCAAGCCTTCATGATGGTTCCTACCAATTAACAGTGCCTTATAATTCTCCACACACCACTAAAGTATGGGGTTTTGAATTTGAACATCAGATTAACTTTGTATTTCTGCCAGGTTTGTTAAAAAATATTGTACTAAGTTATAATGCCTCGATAGTACGTTCTGAAACATATTTATATGGAACAACAATTGACACTACATATGTAACCATTCCCCCATTTCCATTTCCATTTCCTCAGTACACAGAAAGGGTAATTGAAGTTAAACAACAGCTTGAAGAGCAACCCGATTTTTATGGCAATATATCTCTCGGTTATGATATCGAGGGATTTTCAGGAAGAATTTCTTTGTTTCATCAGTCTGAATACAACCTTTCATTTACACCATCGGGCAGAGGCGACCAGATAATAAATCCTTATACAAGACTTGATTTGGCTTTGAAATATAAATTTACAAATTATCTTTCAGTGCTTTTTAGTGTAAGTAATTTAACTAACATTAAAGAAGGGAATTCAATTAATAACCGGGTTAACGGATACACAATATTAAATACTGAAGAACGCTATGGTTTAACTGCCGATTTAGGGGTTAAGCTGGAACTTTAACAGATATATTTTTTACTAAATAACTAAAGAGAACCAGATAATATATAATAACATTAAATATTTTCTCATAGGAGGTGGCTTAAGGGAGAAAATAAAGTTCTATTATCTCATAAAAAATCATAAACAAAACTAGCTTAATAAAGGAGGTATTATGATACGTAAAAAATACGGCGGCTTTATCCTTATTCTTTTTATGCTGCTAAGTATTTCAGTTTACGGACAAAGTATTTTGGACTTGATTCCGTATAACGGAACACCCGAATCATTTCTTGTTGCTCAGATAAGGGCAGATACAACTGCCACCGGTGGTCTCCTGCCAGATAGGGTTTACCGGTTACAGCGAACCGGCTTATACCTGAACACAGAAATTTTTAACGTTGATTCCGGTCAAACAATGCGAATGATTTCTACTGACGGAACCGACATAAAGCCGGTTATTTTCCAGTACCCGACCGGAACCGGGGCTAACCCGCACCGTCCGCCTGGAAACCTATTTGTACTGCGAGGTGGAAATTTAGAATTAAGTAACGTCATAGTTGCTGGATATTTCGAACCCGTGGACACCAACCTTAATAACGTTCAGGGGGGTTTGATAAATACAACACAGCCGGGATGTTATATAACAATTGATGGCTGTATTTTAACAAACATCAATGGACAACATGTTAGAACCGGTAGTGCATCCCAAACAGTAAAGATAACAAACACTATCTTTGCAAACATGGGTGCTTTAACATCGTCAAATCTAGGTGCAGGTAAAGGTCTTGATTTACGTGAAGCATCCTGTGATTCTTTAATTCTCGTTAATAATACATTTGTTAATTACCAGGATCGTCCAGTCCGCCATTATAACTTCGGTAATCCTTTGGCAGGTACCGGAAATATTAACTACTGTTTAATAGATCATAATTCGTTTATTAACGGTATGTCATTTCACGGTCTCCTTTCCCTTGGAAACGTTGGATCACAAGTCTTTATAACAAATAATTTGTTTGTTGATGGATTTGCATTAGGCGAGGATGAAAACGAGCCGAACGGAACTCGTTCCGCAGAGTGGGCTAACACAGGTGAAACCTATGATAATGGAAATAACAGGCAGACCTGGATCTTCACCGCTCCAAACGACACCACACAATGGACTGTAAAGAATAATTTTTACGTCGTCTCAGATTCCGGTCAGGCTTTTATTGATGATAACAGCCTGAGAGTAGGAGATCCTCTTTCATGGCACATAAACGGCAGACTGGGAGCTGATTCAGTTAATGCGTTTACACAATTGGACCTTGTTCTTGCAAATATTCCTATGTTAATGACTAATGAGATGAGATGGTATCGTTCCCCATCAGGTGGTAATTTTACAAAAAATACTCCTAACTCATTAATATTCAATGTTGAGACCGATGATATGGACAGAAGAGGATATGCATATTATGCCGATACACTCGATGCTTCATATCCCACTTCTTCACCAGCTTATGTCGGTGGCGAACATAGTTTTCCAGCCGGAGATTTGAACTGGTTCCCGGATAAAAAAGCCGAATGGGAAACCTACACACCGTTAGATATAGTTGTTGACGGAGAAAAAGATGCTTTCTATGAAACTTTAACCGGACCAGCCGATGGTTATCTACAGGTAAGATCTTTTTCATTTAGTGATAATGGAGCACCCGCAGACGATGCAGATTTATCGGCAAAAATGTGGGTCGGTTGGGATAATGATTGGTTCTACTTCTACGAAGAAGTAATGGATGATACTATTTCTGCTAATGCTGCAAATGATTATCAAGTTGATTGTCTGGAGTTGAAATTCGATCCGCAGGCAACTGATAGCAATAACACTGGTAGCTCAATATACGGTATAAATCTTACTGCACTTGATACATCAACTGCCGGTGTAACAGTATTTAATAACTTAAATGGTATACCAGCTTCAATGAAACAATGGGCAAGAAAAACAATAACAGGTGGATATGCACTTGAGCTTGCACTTAAATGGCCTGTAATCACAGCCAACAGTGAGAACATTTCAGTTGGAGTTGATAATGTATTCGGATTAGGAATAAACAACCACGATAATGATGTAAGTACTCGTCAGGCATCGATTACGTGGGCAGCTGTTTTACTTGACCATATTTGGGATACACCTAAATATCTTGGTACGGCTAAGTTCCTAGCAGGCAACAAGTTGCAATTTATTCCAACAAATAATATGACTGGGGTTACCAACTCTCTTCCTTATGACGGAAGTGCTGCTGGTGTAGAACAAACATCATCATTAATACCACGTGAATTCGGATTAAACCAGAACTATCCGAATCCCTTTAACCCATCTACAACAATTGAGTTTGCTTTACCAAAGCAGGCTACAGTAGAATTAGCTGTATATAATCTTCTGGGTCAAAGAATCGCTGTTCTGGTTAATGAAGATTTACAAGCCGGATATTATCAAACATCGTTTGACGCTCATTCACTCCCAAGCGGTGTATATTTCTACCGTATCCAGGCTGGATCATTCGTACAAACTAAAAAACTAATGCTATTGAAATAATAGCTTCCTCTTGATTGAACGAATAATGTTACAGCCCCTTTTTAACAGGGGCTGTAATTTTTTAAATGGTTGAACTGTGGTAAAAAATTAGTGGAGGTGGCGGGAGTCGAAACTTTACTTCTAATTAATATTAAATAAGATGCGGAATTAAGAAAATTAGATCGGCAATAAGATTTAAACCAAATTTAGAACATCATTCACTACTATCTAAGGAAAGCTTCGTGCAGACCCCCATCAACACTAAAAATCTGTCCCGTAGTTTTGCTTAATCTTTTGCTCGCTAATAAATATGCTGCCTCAGCCTGATCATTTAAAGTAACAGGCGACTTTAAAAGAGTTCTTTGAGCATAAAATTCAGATAATTTATTTCTTAAGAGTCCCGTGTCCTCATCTTCAGAAAAAGAAATATTATATTTTTTTAATGAACTTATAACCCTTTCCCGCGGAAACATACTACTGCCTTCAACCACAGTTGCAGGAGCTAATCCGTTTACTCTTATTATGGGAGATAATTCAATAGATAATTCCCTAACCAGATGATTTGCTGCTGCCTTACTTGTATCATAGGCAAGCGAACCTTTTTTAGAAACCGCTGCATTAACACTGGTTGTTATTGTAAGACTTCCTTTCAATCCCTGGTTTTCCCATATTTGTTTTGCCTCATCGGCTACTAAATAAGGACCGGTAACATTAATATCATAAGTAAGTCCCCACTTATCGTCAGGTATTTTCCCTTCTTGATCGGGCGGGACAAAAATTCCCGAAGTTATAATTATATGATCTATTCCACCGTACGCGAGAATAATATTTTTAAACATTTCGTTTATGCTTTTACGGTCTGTCACATCAACATATAATCCTATAGCCGGACCGCAATTCGAAAGCCCGGTACCTGATATACCAATTCCTACTCCATAAATCTCTATTAATTCTTTAGCTGTTTGTTCTGCCGAATCTTTATTGATATCAGCACAAACGATATGAGCGCCTTCCTTTGCTAACCTATGTGAAACTGCTTTACCAATTCCGCTGCCGGCACCAATCACCAGGACAACCTCCCTTGCAAATTCTTTTTCAGGCGGCATACGTTTTAGTTTAGCCTCTTCAAGTTTCCAGTACTCTATATCAAAAGCTTCCTGTCTAGGTAAAGAAATATATTCATCAATTGCTTCAGCACCACGCATAACTTCAACAGCATTATTGTAAAACTCTGCCGTAACTCTTGACTCGCTTTTGTTTTTCCCCCAGGCTATCATTCCTAAACCGGGAATAAGAATCACAGTAGGGTTAGCATCCCGTATTGATGGGGAATCGGGATGTTTACATTCTTCATAATATGCTGAATAATCTTTACGATATTTATCTAAACCTTTCTCCAACTTTTTAACAAGTGAATCAATATTTTCTTTTGCCGGGTTCCAATCAATATAAAGAGGTTTTATTTTCGTTCTTAAAAAATGATCGGGACAAGATGTGCCCAATTCTGCTAATCTTTCAGCATCATTACTGTTTACAAATCGTAAAATTCTTTCATCACTTTGAATCGTACCAATAAATTTATTTTTCTGAGATATCATTCCCCGCAGTTTGGGCAAAATTTTAGATAAGACCTCAAATCTTTTTCCCTCAGGTAATGATTGATACTTTTGTCCGCCAAATGTTTGTTCTCCTTTGTTATGAGCTTCAATGTATTCTGCTGCTTTTTCTATAATTGAAAGCGTTAGTTCATAGCACTCCTTATCATCATTTGCCCAGTTAATTAAGCCATGCTGCCCGAGGACTAATCCTCTCAAATCAGGATTTTTCTTGCATTCTTCCTGAAGAATTAAACCAAGATCAAAACCCGGTCTCTGCCATTTAACCCATCTTATCTCATCGCCAAAGATTTCTTTTGTAATTTTTTCAGAATTTTTTGCAGCGGCAATTGCTATAACTGAATCCGGGTGCATATGATCAACATGTTTAAAAGGAATAAAAGAGTGAAGCGGTGTATCGATAGAACTTGCACGAGGGTTAAGGTTGAATACAGTGTGCTTATACATCTCAACCATTTTATCCTCAATCTCTGTTTTTACATCTTTATTTTCAGCATTATTATAAATTTTTTGCAATCTAAATAGAGAATCCTGATACAGAGAAGCAAAATTTTCTTTCTTAGAAGTCCGGAGATCTCCACCGGAACCTTTTACCCAAAGAACTTCAACATCCTCCCCGGTTAACGGATCTTTCATCGTAATTTTCGATGATGTATTTCCACCGCCAGTATTGGTAATTCTCTGGTCGTCTCCTAAAATATTAGAGCGATAAACAAGCCTTTCAACAGGATCAAGCTTATCAGCAAATTCATCGCTCCATTTATAGTTTACATACTTAAAGTTTGTATTTTTATCCGACATAATTTTTTCCCTGTTTAATTTTTTTATTTAATCATAATTATCATATCGCGCATGAGCTTCATTCCAGGTTCCAATATCTTCAGGTTCATATTTTTTTAAGCCTGACATATTGGAAATGAGTTGACGCGCTTCTTTAATATCTTTTAATTCTCCAAGAGTAATTAACTGCACAATAGCATTACCAATTACAGTTGCTTCAGAAGGACCAGCAATTACAGGCACCCCTGTAGCATTTGCCGTCATCTGGTTCAATAGTTCGTTTTTAGAACCACCGCCAATTACATAAATAATATCAGCTTTTTTTTTGGATATTTTTAGCAGTTCATTAAGAACATTTTTATATGTTAAAGCCAGACTTTCTAAAACACATCTTACTATTTCTCCTTCTGTTTCAGGAACCGGTTGAGAGGTTTTTTTACAAAAATCTTTAATTAATTCCGGATGATTTCCTGAATGAAGAAATATGGACCCGTTAGGAGAAATAAAAGACCGTAGCGGCTTTGCATTATTAGCAAGATTAGTTAACTCACTATAAGAATAATCTTTCCCCCCTAACTTCCAGCTACGCCGGCATTCCTGTAAAATCCATAGACCCATCACATTTTTTAATAATCTGAATGTTCCGTATACACCACCTTCATTTGTAACGTTAGCTTCCAAAGCAAAATCATTTATTACCGGCTCTTTTACTTCAAGCCCAACAAGGCTCCAGGTTCCGCTGCTTATGTATGCAAAGTTCTCACTCTGAGCTGGAACGGCAGCCACGGCACTTCCTGTATCGTGACTTGCAACAGTGAATACCGGAATATCTTGATACTCACCGAGCTTAATTCCCGGTTGAACAATTTCAGGAAAAATTTGAGTTGGGAAATTCAACTCCTTTAATAAAGATTTTGCCCAGTCACCAATTAACGGGTTATACATCTGCGTTGTTGTTGAATTTGTAAATTCACAAACCTTTGTTCCTGTCAACCAAAAATTTAATAGATCGGGGATAGTAAGAAATGTATTTGCATTGAAAAGATGCGGTGACTTGCTATCTATCAAACTCATAATCTGATAAAGAGTGTTGATAGGCATGAACTGAATCCCTGTTTGTTTGAATATTTCTCTTTTAGAGACTATGGAAAAAGTTTTTTCCATCATCCTGTCTGTTCTGCTATCCCGATAATGAACAGGATTACTTAATAAATTATCCTGAGAATCGAGCAAAGCAAAATCAACTCCCCAACCATCAATACCAATACTATCAGGATTAAATTGTTTTCCTTTTTTAATGCCGGTCTGTATCTCACTCCAGATTTTTAAAATATCTGAATAAAACGTTCCATCATTTTTTACAGGAGTAGTTGAGAAACGATGAAGTTCATTTAAATGTAACCTTCTTCCATCATAACCAACCCCTGTTACACGACCGGATTCAGCACCTAGATCTATCGATAAGCAATTTATTTTAGAGCTCATTTTATATATTGAATATTAAGTATCCGCCGGATAACCTCCGCCGGACATTACAGTGCCTCTTTCTTCATCAATATTTATAACATAGTCATCATTTTTGTATGCTTCAATTGGATCGGGATGAATACCCATTTCTTTTCTAACTTCAGCAAGCAAAGGACGAACATCGGTTTCAAAAGCCTCCACTAATATTCTATGGGCACCTAAAACATCGCCGGCAATTTGAGCTTCCTTAAGAACATTATAATCTACCAGCAAAGCTTTTGCATAAGCAGTTTGACAATTAATAATACTATAAATCATTGCTTCAATCTTAGGTTCTATAGTGTGGCTTTGGTCAATCATATATGCCAAATTATCTGCGGATGAGCCTGTTGCAACTATTTTTGTATATATATCAAAAAGCTCGAACGGATTTTCTGTTCCAACAATTAAATCATCATCAGCATATTTACGTGAATTAAAATGAAATCCACCTAATTTCTTTTCACTTAAAAGAAATGCAACTATATGAGCAATATTTGTTCCCTGTGCATGATGCCCGGTATCTATCAGCACCTGCGCTTTAGGACCACACTTAAGAGACATTGCGTAAGACATTCCCCAGTCTGCAAGATCTGTATGATAAAATGCGGGCTCAAAAAATTTGTACTCAATTAATAAACGGCTGTTATCGGGAAGATTATCGTAAATAACCTTTAATCCTTCTTCCAGGTATTCCTTCCTGCACACAATATCATCCTGCCCTGCATAATTAGTTCCATCGGGAAGCCAGAGGCTTAAAATATTACTGCCGGTTTTTTTCATAATACTGCAGCATTCTAAAATATGGTTGAGAGCTTTTTCACGAATTTCTTGTGAAGGATTACATAGCGAACCTAATTTATACTCCTGATCCTGAAACAGGTTGGGATTGATTGCTCCAAGAGTAATTCCTTTTTCTTCTGCATATTGCTTAAGTGCAGCATAATCATCCGATTTATCCCACGGAATATGCAAAGCTACTGAATCAGCGACTCCCGTAAGCTTATGAACATAAGCAGCATCGGAAATTTTCTCATATACATTTCTAGCAGCACCCGGAAAGGCAAATGTATTAAATCTTGTACCGCTGTTGCCATATCCCCAGCTTGGGGTTTCGATATGCTGCTTCTTAAGCAGACTTTTCACCTTTTCAATATTTAATTTTTCTTTGTTGGTTTTCATCATTTCTATTTATTGTGATTTGTTTAAAAAAATTGTTGTACTCAAAGGCCCTTGTGCACCAATTACTATTTGATTGTCCTATATCGGCTGTTTTCGATGGACCGGAAATGAAAACACCGTAACCTCCATCAAATGAAGATAGTTTTTCATAAGCTTTTGCATACTCTCTATGATTTGTTCTTCATTTAAGATAAGAACAAGGTGAAGTGGACAAACATTTGAGCACGAACCACACAATTACGAAGCAAAGGCAAAGAGCTGTACTTGTTCAAATCAGATCCGCGAGATATTATAAAGCAATCAAAAATAAATGGGTTACAAGATCAAAAAATTATTTATAGACATTTTATAACGCAATATAAATAATATAATTAGAACAATATTTTACTGCCTTTAACTTTTTGCCCTTTTTAATTTGATTACCTCTATGCCTGCGTCTATCACTGCGCCAAGACCGTGCTTTTCATTTAATCTTGCTGGTCGTTCGTAGTAGAACACCATATTATCTTCTATACCGGTACCGATACATATATCCTTCACCTGTCCGTCGAGTTGAATTTTGTGTTTTTTTAATCCTTCCCATCCATTAATTGCAATTGAACCATAACGCTCATCAATCCATTTTTGGTTTACTGCACGTGCGATGCAATAAGTAAACATTGCTGAGCAGGAAGATTCGAGATACGAATCAGTTTTATCAAGCACCTGGTGCCATAAACCATCCGCATTTTGATACTTTGCAATGCCAAGAATCTGCTTCTCCAAATCCTTTATTATATCTTCTCTCCCGGGATAGTCTTCAGGTAAAAAGTTTAACAGGTGCACCTTAGCCATCATAACCCAGCCGTTGCACCTGCCCCAATGTGCTACCCCATTTCGGTTGAGGTCGGTGTAATAACAATGCCAGTATAATTCTTTGTTTTCATCCCAGAGATATTTTGTAAAATTTTTGATTTGCAGTATTGCATCATCCCAGTATTTTTTATCACCGGAAAATTTTCCCATCCTTGCTAAAAAAGGAACACTCATATACAGATCATCACCCCATAAAGTCATTTCGTGAGGGAATGTTCGGACTAAAGTTCCGTCATCTAGCCTTTCTTGCGCCTCGGTTATATGTTTCGCAGCATTTTCGAGATACTGTTTATATTCATCACGTTTAATTTCTTCGTAAACATCAATCATACTTGCACCCATAGCACCATAGTCATCAAGTTCACTCATCGTCCATAGCTGCCCGAAAGGATAGAGATAATGAGGACCATCTTTCTCCTTGTCGTATCGCTTCTCAAAGAATTTGTAATTATCCATTCCAAAAGCAATGTGAGCAGACGCGTAATCAGCATATTTCTTATCATCCAGAAAATTCGACAAATTAATTAATGCCATATTTAACACACCGTCGGTATAATGCCATTCTCCAAATGGACTGGAAAATTTTACTTTTGCATCCTCAGGGATATCCTTTGTAAATTTATAAATTTTCCCGGTATTAACATCTTTGAAACTCAGCTCGCCGTGTTCAAGAATGTAATCCGCAACTCTACTTACAACCAGTTCGTCAACATCGTTGTTTTGTGCATAGGTAATTGCAGTTAAAAAAAAGACTAATATAAAAATCACGATTTGTTTCACTGCTTCTACTCCTTTTGTATTTTTATATAATTGTTGAATTCATACTTTCGTTTCAACCACTCCTCAGGAATCGGGATGATACAAATATTCATAGATTTTTCGTCTTCCGAAAGCATCGCCGATTGAATCAGAATTTTCGTTCCGTCAGTACTAAATGTCGGATGAGGATGATCCCGTGCGGTGGGCTTGTGTCCGGCAGAAAGCAAAATCATTTCGTGCGTATACCTATCAATTAAGTAGATTTCCCGCGCAAAATTGTCGCCTGCAACAAATCTTCCGTCTGCAGAGCCTGTCACATGCCAGAAACCACTGCCGTAAGGTAATTGCCCAGCAATAATCATTTCTCTTGATTCTATATTAACAATAGCGAGACCAGTTGGTTTTTCACGGGTACCTGATGGTCCCCACTCTATCTCTTGACCAGGATTTACGCCATGTACATCATTACCCACCGAAACATTTTCGGATGTTCCGGGAATTTTTCGATGCCCCATAATAGAAAAAGCAACTTCATCGGGACTAATTACAACTTCGTGGGTTACCCACTCGTATGGCGATTCCGGATAAAGCGATCTTAACCCTGTACCATCGGAATTTACAATCCAGGTACGTTGTGGTGATTTACCACCGGTTTCCCAGCAAAAAACTATTTGACCGGGCACCCATGGATTGCTCTGAATATGACCAACCTGGAACGGAACAGAAACAACATATTTTATTTCCCCGGTTTGAATATTCATTCCGGCTATTCCACCCGGTCCTGCGCCCATATTACGCGGTCCGAAGTTTTCTTCAATTTTGGTACCCTCCGGCAAGTGTTTCATTGCTTCATCACGACCTACACGAAACCAGATCCATTCCTCATCGGCATCCAATGCCATGTCACCACTTGCTCTAAATTCGGGTGGTGTGGTTCCGCAAACTCGTTGGTATTCTGATGCAGGTTTCAAAGTACCAGCTTTACTATCGGCAAACAGTTTGGTTAAATTCACTTCTATAATCTCATACGATTGTTTGTTATCTGATCTCCGCATATAATATAACTTCATGGATTTCCGGGCGACATTCAGTGTTCCTTGATAGCCTCCTTCGGTAACCTGAACAATTTCGCCTGACTTTTCGTTGACAGCAATAGCCTCGTCTTTCACCCGCTTCGACCTGAAAACAATCCATTTACCGTCTGAAGTCCATTGGTTGTGTGTAGGATATATTTTGGAATCGCCTGAGGGTGTACTTGTCAAAAAGATTAATTCAACACCTGTTACAGGATCGATTACAACCTTTCGCTCCGATGGAAAGCGTGTGCCGATTTGTGCAATAGTAGAAAAACACATCAACACAACCATGATTATCCACATCAACAACATCATACTCTTTGTTCTTACTTTTTAATTTCTATTTGTTAGACTAAAAATTTCCGGAGTCATATAATCAATCCCCGCTGATCTTATTAACATCATAAAGCCAGGCAATCAGTGCTTCCGGCCATTTTGAGCTGGCGCCCTTGTCTCCCGGTCGAATGCCAAAACCATGACCGGCATTGGCATATATGTGAAGCTCTACCGGTATATTCAGTTCTTTAAATTTTGAATAGAGTTCAGCCATTCCTTTAGAAATACCTTCCCTGTCATGAAACCCACCAAGTATAAAGGCAGGTGAGGACTTCCCGGACAGAACAATCTTGTTTATGCTGCCTGGATAAATGAGAGCCTGGAAATTTGGCTTGCTGCTGAATGTTTCAACCGGGTCATTCGCATCCGAACTCCCGCTATCCTCATACATGTCAGCTAAAGCAGCGACCTCTCCACCTGCAGAGAATCCAATAACACCGATTTTGTCCGGATCTATATTCCATTCAGACGCATGGCTTCTTACCAGCTTTATCGCTCGCAGCATATCTTTTACTGAATGACCTTCAACTGTATAGGTTGAGTTTGTATCTTTTGCAAGCCGGTACTTCAGGACAAAAGCGGCAATTCCGTTTTCATATAATCGCTTAGCAACGTTATATCCCTCATGGTCGATCCAGATTTCGCGGTGTCCACCTCCTGGAGCAATGACGATAGCGATGCCTGTGGCGTTTTCTCCCGACGGAATATAAGGTGTAATTGATGGGTTATGAACATTTGAGATTACATGGTCGCCAGTTGGTTTATAAATCCTGGCAATCTCTTCGCCCCCATCAGGTTTGGTACCGGGTGCACCTTCTGACCATAATGATATGGCAGGAAGTTGCTGTGCGTTAGCTGTGTAGATCTGCATCATGATAAAAACAATGAATAGAACATTTTTAGAATTTTTCATGATTCGATTCTATTTTGAATTAAATGAAATACTTTTATTTCAACCTAACAACATTAAAGGGTCAGTGAAATTCGACTCCGACAGTTTTTTGTACCCACGATACTAGTCTTCGTTCACCACAACAGCTTTATCCCGGTCAGGATGCGCAGCTTCACCCTTAAAACCTTCAATTTTAAGATCAGTTACATCATGCGCTAGAATGGCATTTGTAAAATAACCGGGAACATTGTCGCCCCAGCTTACGCTGCAATCCTTCAATACCACCTGATCACTGAAACGAACATAAATACCGGGGTTGTCATGCAGCTCAATTTCTTCATAAACCTTTGTCGGGCGATTGTCAAAAAGATTGCCCGGGTAGTTTGTCCACCGGTTCAGAGTGACATTCACATTTTCAAAACGCACATTACTGATTCTGCTTTCTTTGGTACCGTTGATCCGCACACTATTTTCTGCAATTCCGGTGACATTTTCGACCAGAATATTGTGAATGGTTCCGATCTTAGTATCCAATGTCCGTTGAATAGCCGTAAAGGAAATAGCTTCTCCCCGTCCCCACCAGGGTGCTGAATAGTAACTTGATGTAAAGGTTATATCCCTGAATACAACATTATACACATTTCCTTCATCCCGAAGCTGGATGTTCAATCCGCGACAACTGGTTTTTATTTTGCATCGCTCAAACACTACATTATAAATATCCTGCGTAGTTTCGGTGCCGATCTTTAAGCCCGAATCATGAGTTTCCAATACGCAGTCGTGTACATAGATATTAGCCGAGGGACCATAATCTTCAGTTTGTCTTGTTGCTTTTACCACGATGCCATCGTCTCCGCAACTGATCTCACAATTTCGCACTTCCACATTCCGGCAATGATCCGGGTTAATGCCATCGCAATTAGGCACATCAGTGTTGTTATGAATTTTGATCCCGTCTACCAAAACATTCTCGCAACCCAACATGTGCAAACTCCACTGCGGCGACTTATTGATCGTAATATTCAATATTTTCAAATAAGTGCATTTGGTCAGGATGAATAGTTTGGGGCGCCATTTTTTAGGTATCCACCACTCGTTATGTTTTTCGTAATGCGACATAAACTCCAGCGCCCTGCCATTGATACTCCCGGTTCCTGAAATGGTCAGTTCATTGGCTCCATTGGCAATAACAGCAGCTTCCCCGGAGTAATCTTCCCGATTGGTGCTGACCAATAATTCAGCATCGCCCTGCAAATGAAAATCAATGTTGCTTTTGAGTTCTAATGTTCCAATCAAATACTGGTGCCCGGCAGGAACCAAAACCTGTGCCCGATTGCCTGTTTTGGCAGCTTCATCTATAGCTTTTTGGATAGCGTCGGTATCTAATGTTTCACCGTCGCCAACAGCTCCATATTTCAATACATTGAAAACAAGGATAGTAGGTTGGTTCTCTTGTTCAATTGAAAAGGATGAGACAAACAGAACCATGACAATCAAGACGATGATTGAATATTTGATTCCCACAGTATTGGTAATTACTTTCATCGTTCTATTACAAAAAGTAAAATGATAACCAATGGTAAAGTGTAATGGTTTTGTCTCAAGGATTGCTCACATTTTTATTTAATAGTCACTTCAATTTTTGCTGAAAGTTGTTTCACCAAATTTTCTACATGGTCTCTGAAAAAATCAGGGCCTTTAAAACGACCATCGCTCATTTCCCATCCTGCAGCAGCATAGTAAGTAACAGGTCTGTTATTTTCAACTTTCAATTTTGCCAGGAACGAATTACTCAGTTGACCGGTTTTGGGAGTTTCCGTATAACCAAGATATAAGTCGCGCGGAACAATCAATGCTAGACCAAGCCACCATTGTCGGTTATAAGTCTGCATATCATGGGTTAGCAATACTTCCCACCGATCATTCACCGGGATTTCTTGCAGCGGATTTTGATTATTACTGTTAACCAGACCGATGATCAGATCTTCATCTCCCTGCAATCCGGAAAACTTCACTGTATTCTGGTAGGCATACATACCTGGCCAGATGCTGGTGTTTTCATCCACCTGGTAATTCCGGCTTTCATCTGGGTGCCAGTTTTCATACTGATAGCTCAAAACTGATTTCACCGGGCCTTCTGCCATAATCTGGAAAGTGGTTTTTTCTATATTACTAATTGAATCATCAACCGTTACACCTAAGCGAAGTAACTTATCACCAGCTATCAAACCATAGCCGCCGATTCCAACGGAGTTTCCAACCGCCAAAATATCACGCCCCCAATCTGCCATCACATGATAGTTATCTTCAACAGCACCTTCGTTATTTATCCCCACATTTTCAGGCGACATAAATGAAGCTATTTTACCAAACAAATCTTTGGCATTGCGACCATCAAAATAATCACGGAAGCCCACTTTGTCGTTTTCCCAAGATGGACCATCGGTTTGGTAAGGTTGATAACCGATACTTTTGGGCAAATCCTTTGCATACAAAGTATCGTCTGTAGCCGGTTTTACAGGAGTATTTGCCGAGCTTCGTTTCCCAAAGCGAGCATTGGTTCGAATCACATAATTAGGCTCTTCTTTCACCCATTGCAAGGAAAAAGTCTCTGTACCATTGGCAGGCAGATCGACTACAAAAAACAGTTCATTCCATTGTTTGTCGCCATTCAGATCATCCAGCTGAGAAGCAACCGTATCACCCTTGGCAGAAATAATCAGCGGATAGGCAGCTCCTTCCGGTAAATTGGATAGTTGTGATCTTTCGATAGAAATGGCTTTGGCGGTCAAATCGATTGAAGATGTGTTAGACAAAGAAATATCTGTTTTTTTAGGCGCTGTTTGGCAACTGCTGAAAAGAAGAATCAAAAGTAAAGACCCAATGAAGGAAAATAATGTATGTCGTTTCATTTTGTTTAAATCAATTTGTTTATGTTAATTTTAATATGTAACTAAATTAAAAAGAATCATTAATAATTAAACATCATTCAATCATTAGTGGTTTAGAAAGTTAGCCGTTTCCTTATTAATAATTCGGTGAAGTATACAATTCTTTATAATCCTCCCAATGTGCATTCATGATATCTATTTTCTTTTTTAATTGTGATGTCAAATCCGGTCCTAACATTCTTATTGTTTCATACTCAGGCAATATTGCTACTTGAATTAGAGGAATTTGTGAAGACTCAAGAATTTTTTCCAAGTTGGCAGCATTGTCAATTTCATTTCGTGCAATACGCATAATTTCCTGACGGTCCCATGATGGACCGGTACCCAATACAGGATTGGACTCAGGACTAACATTTCTATTATGCGCAACATCCAATAATGCCTGGTAAGCCACAACATTATCAATTGTTCTCATAAGACTGTGAAGAACGGCTAAACGGTTTTTGAGGGCTTCCCATTTATTAGCAGATTCAGAATTTTTTCCCTGTCTCAACAACTTATCTGTTAGCTTTTCTGCCGTCTCAAGTTTTTGAATTACCATTTCATATACCCGTTGAACAAGAAGCCTTGCCCCATATCCTTCAAACATTCTCATTGCCTGAATGTCTATCAAATTATTTGCTTGTTCCTCTCCTTTTGCCTGAAAAATAAATGGACGGTAATAATCTTTTTCTTCATCCGTTAAATTTTCCGGAACCGGTACCAGAGGACGATTGATCCAACGATCCAGGACAGGACCAAAAGTCAGAACAGATCCAAAATTAAGAACTTGCAAATCGTTTGCTATATCATCAAGAACTAACCAGATATCCAACAAGTCATCTGCCCTCTCATCGCCAGCCAGGTTTTTGGCAAACTCTCTCAAAGCCTGCATCATTTCAACCGCGTTGTGTGGCTTTGCCTGTTCAAAAAAATGATACAGCGCTAAATTGAAATCCGCTGTAGATGGATCTTCGTATGAAACCAATAATTTGGAACCAGCGGGTTTATCCCCTTGAAACCTTCTAACAAGTTCCTTTGCTCTTAACACCGGATTGGGCAATCCCAACACGGGGATAAAACTTTCCCTTCCCCAACCGGAAATGCCTCTATCAAACTGTTGTCCATCTGAATTCTTATAACTCCCAATAGTTAATCCACCCGTTAATTGTGCAGAAATAATCTCCGGATGGTCAAATGTTTCAATCATCCATTGCCTTGTTATATTCGGATGTATATTCACCTCAATATATTTCCCCATTTCTTTTGCTGCATCACCCAAAGTTTCCAAAAACCCGACTACTCTTTCGCTCATCGGGCGGTGCTGGCAATTTGTGTTTCCGTTTTGTCCTGAATATAAAGCTGGTGACCAGCAAAAACCGGAACCGGAATCGGATGTAAGAAATGAAAAAATCTCTATTTCAGGACAACGAGCCAGTAAGAGCTGCATAGATTCTTTGTACATCGCCAATACTTCAGGCTCATCAACACAAGGGGCGAAGCGTGCAACCCTGGATCGATTTGGATGATCTACCCGCGCCCCACGAAGTTCAGGATGATCTGTAAAAAAAATCTCAGGCAATACATAAGGTTCATTTGCAAAATAGGCTCCTTTCATACCATGCCGACGAAGAATCTCACAACGTGCCTGAAAAAGTGAAGCCACTTTTTCAGCATACTCTAAATTAACGTATGGTTTCAAATCCTCAGGCGGAAAAATCTTCATCAGCCCCGGACGATAGGCATACCAAACCGGATAAGGGTCTCCCGGTGTATCAAACTGCCAGAGTGCGGGAGGAATATTAAAGGTGATATCTACATGAGTTGCGCCAATTTCTTTCGCTTTAATTACATAAGCTTCAAAACTTTTTAGTTCTTCACTAACATAAGTTGATTCCAGACTCACTGAGTTAATATTCAGATTCACCTGTTTTCCTTTGAGAGTCTGAGCCTGAGTACTAAATGTTATAACAGATGAAACAGCAAATAAAAAAATCAGTTTTATCAAAGTGTTTATTTTCTTTTCCATAAAAATGATAGTTTAATTAATTACTTTTTTCTTCAGAATTTGCATCTTGTATTCTCGGATTATCCTCAGGAAGTTCATTACCAACCAACTGTAGCAGTTCAATGGCATTCAGACACCACTGTGCGGTGTTGTTGGTGGAAACTCCCTTTACTTCATACACAGGTTGTAAACTTTCAATGCCATCAAATTTTTGCATATCGAAATCAGTATGATAACGTTTGGCTCCGGCATTAAAAAATTCATCCCATGCCCGGGCCGAATAAGTTTTATCACCCGTCACTTTGGCGTAATAAGCCGGAAGGCGGGCATACCATGGACCGGGATCTCCTAACTTTACGCCTTTACCAAATTCTTTTTCAATTACTTCTTTCGGAGCTGCATATAATTTGCAGAACTGCATCCAAAGTTTATCCCATTTTTTATTTTGAAGAAGATGGGTCAGTTCAAAAGCCACTTCAGGTCCTCCCATCAAAACAGATAAGTGAGAATAGCCAATATCATTCTCATCCAGACGATACAATTTGTAGGTTTCCGGATCATATCCAAGGGCGGCGCCACTGCCAGAGAAAAAACCATAAGGCATTTCATATAAA
>MGZZ01000089.1 GCA_001802795.1 Ignavibacteria bacterium GWC2_36_12
AGTGAGATTAATTCATCTGGTTTTTGCAGGGCGCTTATTATTGATTTAACCCAATCCAAATAAGCAGCTTTTCCTCCCATCGGGTAATCAATTGTATAAACATATTTGACAGAACCGCTTTGTGCAGTTAGTGTACCAGCAAAAAGAAATATTGGCAGGAAAAGGAAAGTAACTCTCTTAAAAAGATTTTTTATATTAAGCATAGATTCTCCACTTACGTTGTTAATAAAAATTATTTACTTCATTTCACCTGCTGGCGGTGTTATCATATATCCGAGCTGTTCTAAAAGCGGCACATTGTCAAATGAATCCCATTCCTCAACTATCTTTCCATCTTTAAAGTGAATAATATTTATCCCCCACATCGTAACAGCCTTTCCTGTAGGAGGCATTTCACCGGGACCCGTGTTTGTACCGGAAAAGGTCCAGCGACCAGCAAATTTGTTTTCGGAATAAATCTCTTCGTTCGAAACTACTTTGAGATCTGGAAAAGCCGTTCTGAACCCTGAAATCATTTTCTTAAGGTTTTCCAAACCCTCAACTGATGTCCCGGCATCTGAATGCCTTACGAAATTAGGATCAACTATGGCGTCCAATTCATCCAGGTTCCCGGTTTCCCAGACTTCGTAATATTTATCGAAGAGTGGTTTTAGTTCCTTGGAATAATCTTTTTGCTGCTGGCATCCTGTCGTAAGCACAACTGCAATTATTAAAAACAGAGAAGCTGCTTTTAGATTTGTTTGAATTAATTGTTTCATAGCACTATCTCCTTTTAGATTTTTTTGAAAATATATTTTATTTGGTTTTATGAGCTTCCAATTCTATCTCTACCATAAATTCCGGCAATGCCAGTCCTTTAACTTCTAACCATGTACCTGTTGGATAATTCTTCTTGTAAATGATGAACTAGTATGTACGCCATTGTATAACTCCTTTTATTCGATTTAGAATATTTTCTAGATTATCATTTCATTGTCCGTTTAACCATAGCTCAAAACTTTTATTTGTTTCACTGTCGGGATAACTCCAGTCCGGTTTTAGCCGTAAACCGGTATTGCCTCGCCAGATAAAATCAATTGCATCATTAACATCAGCTTCGTTTGATATTCTTACGAGGAATATCTCTTGTTCTTCAAAGCCGATCTTTTTCACTTCAGAACTAATTTGCTGTGCAACAAGTGTATTTTGAATTATTTCCGACTGCCTCAAATCATAAGTTGCCCAGACAATTCCACTCCTGCCTGAAAGGAAGTCATTCTCTTCAAAGGAAATAGTCAATTCTATACTGCTGCCAAAAGGTAATTCGGGCGGTTTTTCTTCACTTAATTCTTTCCATTCTATTATCTTCGTTGTATCAAAAACGATTTTACCCAAGCCGCTGTAGATTCCTTTAATTTTTATTAATTTCACTGTAATTATTCAAAATTGGTGTTTGAAGAATTGTAAATTGCTGATACAAAAGTAAAAGAATGACTTGCGGTTATCTTGTACTATTCACCCAAATGTTAGGACTTTTTGAGCAAAAGAACCGATATAACCTGTATTAAATAATTGCGGGTATGAAGAATTACCAATTGAAATAAAAAAGGGAAATATAATTAGTGGAGTCAGGGCTTAATTTATCTGGTTAAAAAGCAAAGAATATGCTCTTAATATTACCTGGTTTATTTCTTAGAATAATTTGCTAACCGGCTGTTGATTTGGTTTTAATGCACCCTGGCTTTAATTAATATTTTTCCAGGATTATCAAAAATTGTACGTTGCTATTTTTTATTAATATTACTATTTATTTACAAGTTTAATAAGTTTTTAGTTAATGTTTTATGTTTTGTTTCAATAAAGAAATCCTGATAGATATAAGAATCACGTATGACTAATTTTAAATTAACTCTCGATGTGTGGACAATTCTTTTGTTTTCATCTGCAGTTATTGGATATTTCCTTGCAGTATTACTATTCCATCACAAACGGGGTAATAAGGAAGCCAACCGGTTATTAAGTTTGCTAATGATTGTAATAGCACTGCTTATAACAGAGTATCTTTTATTTAATTCGGGTATTTATGTAGCCATCGGTATTCCGCTGTTTATTACTACACCGCTGATTTTTCTTATCGGACCTCTTTACTATCTTCATTCAAATACACTCATTAAAGGTAAAATTAAATTAAAGCCGACTCATATTTTTCATTTTTTGCCCTTTATCCTTTGTTTGATAAATTACATAGATTACTACTTAGCGCTGGTTTCATACTTTGCAGGTAATAAAGCCGCCAATTTCGATTTTATTATCCGGATTAACGGATACGCTTACACGGGAATTGAAATATTACAGATCGCTGTTTATGTTATTGCAGTTTACATTCTCTTCAAAAGATATAAAAATAATCTCTCGTTTAATGTCAACAGTTTTGAGCTGATCAGAACAACCTGGCTTCAAAGGTTATCGTTTGTATTGTTTGTATATCTTTTATTTAAAAGCAGTGCACTCTTTTATTTAATCCTTACTAATTATATAGCTCAAATAGAATATTTAATGACCTTAAGTCTCTCTGCAATTTTATATGTAATTGCTTACAGTTCAATCAGTCTTCCGGAGATACTATCCGGATCGTTAAAAAACGGGCTCGTAAAGAAGTATCAAAAGTCCTTTTTATCTGAAGAGCAATCAAGATCCTATATGGAAAAACTCCGCGATCACATGAGGCAAAATAAGCCATACCTTAAACCTGATTTGAAATTGTCAGATCTTGCTGCAAATCTGTCAATTTCTACTAATCATCTTTCACAGATGCTTAACCAGGAAGCAAAAACGAGTTTTTTCGATTTTATTAATTATCATCGTATAGAGGAAGTAAAGAGAAGGCTTAGTAATCCGGAATTCAAAAACTTTACCATTTTATCAATTGCCCTTGAATGCGGTTTCAATAGTAAAACTTCGTTTAACAGAGTCTTCAAAAAAAGTATGGGAATGACTCCTTCCGAATACTCAAGATCAATCATTCCACAAAACAATTAATAGCTCATCAGATAATACTATCCTTCATTGAAAATAATTTTTAATGCTTTTTAGGTTTCATCCTTTAGGATGGAACGAATTCTTTTTAAAACGGATTTATTTTTGAATTTCAATTTAATTATTAAAGGTAAAAGTGAATCCATTTATCAAACATTCCGTCAGATTATTTCTGATTTTAGGGTTTTTAAGTCTTTGTTCTGAGAATACAAAAGCACAATTTTTCACGCGGGTACTCGATGCCGGTCCGGTCATAACAGATTCGGTTCTAAGTGCCGGTTCAAGCTGGAACGATTATAATAACGATGGATTTTTAGATTTATTTGTTTCCGAATCCCCCGCTCATATGTATAAAAATAACGGCGATGGAACCTTCTCATCAGTAAGTGGGAATATTGTATTCAATCCATTTACAACACCTTTCGGAACTGTAATGGCAACCTGGGCTGATTATAATAATGATGGTTACCAGGATTTATACAGAGCAAATTACGGCTTATATAGCGGTTCAAATCCAACAACTCCTTTAAAGGATTTCTTATTTAAAAACAACGGCCCACCTGATTATCAAATGACACTTGTTGATCTTGGAAATGACAGTTCGTTCAGCGCAAATGCAACATGGGTAGATTATGATAATGATGGAGATGTGGATCTTTTTGTTTTCGGTGGAAGGAATACCAATAGTTTATTCTATAAAAATGAGGGTGCGGATAATTTTACAAAAGTAATTTCTTTACCTTTTCTGATTAAAACTTCCTTTGGAGGAACAGATACATGGATAGATTATGATAATGATGGTGATACGGATCTTTACCTTGTTGTTCAAAGAACCTCGAACAAACTTTATAAATCTCTGCTGAAAGAAACAGGTAATCCAGATCTTTTTGAAGAAGTTCAAAATTCAGTTTTGAGTAATGACGGTTCAGTTTTCGATATAACTGCAAGCTGGGGCGATTACAATAATGACGGATTTTTTGATGTTCACCTGGCTGTTGCCGGGGGCTTCGATAAACTTTACCTTAACAATGGTGACGGGACATTTACGGATATTACTGATAGTCCGGTTGTTAGTACGGCAATAAATACAAGTTTCGGTGCCTGGGCAGATTATGATAACGACGGCGATATTGATTTAGTGACAGCCCACGTCTCTAACGGGTCAACATCTGGCAGTTCAGATCTTTTCAGGAATGATGGTAAGGGAATGTTTGTACAGCTTAATAGTACTGGGGCAGGAGATTTAGTTGGAGCCGTTCCATCTCCTCAGGCAGGTAGTTGGGGAGATTATGATAACGATGGTGATATGGATTTTTATGTCGTTAATTTCGGATTGCCGAATACAATCTCTGGTATTCCGCAACCTAATTATTTATTTAAGAATAATATAGGCAACAACAATAACTGGCTTATAGTGCAATGCGAAGGGGTAATTTCGAACCGCTCGGCGATCGGAACTGTGGTTAAAGTTAAAGCAAATATAAATGCAAACAGTCTTTGGCAGAAAAGATTTATTTCTGCCGGTGCACTTGGTAATACAGCTCAAGCAGATTTACGTGCACACTTTGGACTTGGCAACGCTTCTGTTGTTGACTCATTGGTTATCGAATGGCCTTCAGGAATTGTGCAAACAATTACAAATGTAAACATTAATCAAATATTAAATGTAGTGGAAGATGTTCCTGACGGGTATATTAGAGCGGATTTCACTTCAGAACAGAGAGATACTGTTAATAGTGATTCTCTTTCTGTGCAATTTGAAGACCGGTCATTTTCTGTAGAGGGATTTCCTATTACTTCATGGGAATGGGATTTTGATGATGATGGAATAACTGATTCTGATATTCAAAATCCATTCTGGACTTATATTAAAGCCGGTTCTTATATTGTTAACCTTACTGTCTCAAACGGAATTCTTTCCAGTACTTTAAGACGTGAAGATTTTATTCAAATCACCGGATTGGTTCCAATAATTGATGTAAATACAAATGCTATCGGATTTGGCACAATACAAAATGATATTCCATTTATAGACACAACATTTTATGTTAAAAATATCGGTGGAGCTTCCGATTCTATTTTTATAGCCCTGGATTATCAAAATATAAGCGAGCCATCTGTGCTTGTGATAAATCCCGAAAGCTTTGAAATAGCGGCAAATGATTCTCAGGCAGTTATATTTACTGCCTATCCCCCACTTATAATGCCAGGCAATTCTTTTTATTTACCTAAAGCAATTATTGATTCCAGGTTTGGTTACGGTACAGTACATTTTGTTAAACCGTTTGCATTTAGAATAACCACACCGGTATCTGTTGATAATGAGAACAATGGTTTGCCAAATGAGTTTGTATTGTATAATAATTATCCTAACCCTTTTAATCCTATAACTAATATTAGCTATGATGTGTCGGTAGAAGCGTTCGTAAAATTAACGGTATTCGACTTACTTGGCAGAAAAGTAGTAACACTCGTTGAAGATGAAATATTACAGGGACATTATGAAACGATATTCGATGCTTCAGACTTAAGCAGCGGAATTTATATTTATAGTTTGACAGCCACGAACGGTGAAAAAATTCTGTTTACAAGTGCTAAAGGAATGATTTTGATAAAATAAAATCTTGATGCAGCATAAGTGAGCTTGTAGTTCTGCTTTGTTTATCAGTAAAAAATTTTTTCTTTCTTCCCCCCGGGCAACGGAACCATTTCAATGAAAATTAACTCTAAAGAAATAATTAATTTTATAAATCTTAAAATAGAGGGTAATCAATGAAAAGAAGATTTACATTTTTCATTTCAGCACTTCCAATATTGATTCAATATAATTTTTATGCACAACCTGTTATTTCAAAATTACCCTTGGCTGATAGTTTATATAAAGAGGGTCAATTTGAGGATGCGAAAGCTGTGTACTCAGAAGTAATCGGTGAAGACCCCGGTAATTACAAAGCATTACTCAGTTCGGGTAAAATTGCGTTGATATCTAATGAGTTGAATGATGCTGAGGATTTATTAATGAAAGCAATGAATCTTACCCCGGATGAAAGTGAAGCAAAGCAGTTACTTGCAGAAGTTTATTACAGGCAGGATGAATTTACTAAAGCTGTCCCGTTATTACATTCTATCGGCAAAGAAATATTTGCGCACAAGCTTGAGAGCTTTAGAAATAAAAAACCTTATGATATCAGTGATCCTGAAGAGACTATTATTTTAAAATTTGTATCTACCGATCCGCTCCCTTTAATGCAATTATGTGTTAACAAAAGTGAGCCGTTATACTTTTTGTTAGATACCGGAGCTTCTGAAGTAATAATTAATTCCGAAATGGCAGACAAATTAGGCGTCGTACAATTCGGTTCAGATACCGGTACCTTCGCCGGAGGAAAAAAGGCTGATTCTCAGCATGGTTTTATCGATTCACTAATTCTTGGTCAGGTAACAATAAAAAATGTTCCCGTTCGATTATTACATACTGTTAAATTTTCTGCCGCAGCCGGAGGTAAAAAAGTTGATGGAATTATAGGCACAGTTTTGTTATATCATTTTCTCTCCACTATTGATTACATAAAAGGTGAATTGATACTCAGACCTAAAAATTCAGATTTAGAGAAAAAATTCAAAACTATTTCCAGTTACAGCTCTATGCCTTTCTGGATGTCAGGCGATCATATAATTGTTACATGGGGGAAAGTTAATAAAAGTAATCCGCTCTTGTTTTTTGTTGATACAGGAGCAGCAGGATTTGGATTCTTATGTCCGGCATCAACAATAGATGCTGCTAACATTTCATTATCACAAGAAAGTTTGGAAGGAATTGGCGGTGGCGGTAAAGTAAGCCTGGTTCCGTTTTATTGTGATGAGCTTTCCCTTGGAGATGTAAATCAACAAAAGGTATTTAGTGCCTTCGGTCCTTTCCCGGAAGATCTTGAGTATAACCAGGGTTTTCATATTGGGGGACTGATATCCCATAATTTCTTCAGACCGTTTTCTCTCACTTTGGATTTTTCTAATATGAAGATATACTTAAGCCGATGAGTAGTTGTACTGATTCAAGCCGGGATAGAAAATTTTTAGGAATGGGTGAATAAGAAATAACACCCCACAAAAGTCCCTGCATATTTCAGCAGGGATTTTGTGTGACTTGAACCAGTTAAATTATATTCTATAGTGAATAAAGTGCTCCTGCTTTAATCTGAATACCTTTAGTTTTTATTTTTGTATTATCACCCGGCTCATCATTCACATTCGTAAGCCCTAAATTGTATTGCCCTTCTATAAATATATCCACGACTCCTACTGGGATCATTACCCCTCCACCTAAATTCAGGACAAAATCCGTGCTTTTCATTTTTTGTACTTGTTCTTTTTGTTCTGCCGTTAACATATTAGTAACATCCTGTCCGTTAGCAGTAACTTTATCAAAATTATACTTAGCATCTCCAAGTAAAAACGCTACAGATACACCAGCTAATAAAAAAGGTTTTACCTGTATACTTCCAAACGTGACTTTCAGCAGAACAGGAATATCAATATAATTTGCAGAAAAAGTACCCTCTCCTTTAATATTTACTCCATCTTCCACAGTGGTAAGATCAAATGTCGAACCTTTCTGAATATAAGCCGGCTCTACCTGTATGCCCAGTAAAGGTGAAAAATTGTAGTTTACAATACCACCAAACATAAGTCTTGTTTTTATCCCGGTTTCATAACCTGTTGGTGTTGGATCCAGGCTAACGTCCGCAAGATTGACTCCTCCCTGCAAACCAAGTTTAACTTGAGCATTTATTGGCAAGACAAAGAATGCCAAAAGAAATGTAAGAGACAGTAAAAAGAATTTTTTCATAACTCCTCCCAGAAAAAATTTAGTAGTAACCTCGATACTTCAGGGAATGAATAATTGGTAAGAAAATATTAAATCTACTCCAACCCCTCACCCTAAGGTATAGAGAATTTTTACGGATTTAAACTTGCTAATATTATCTCATATAAACAATGGATGCTTAACGAAAGTTTTTTTTTCATAGAATCAAGGAAAATTTTCTTAATCGGCGTTTTCCATTACTTTATTTATCTTTTAAACTCTTATACTCTGACGGTGAATAGCCGAACTGTTTCTTAAAAGCTCGTGAAAAATAAGCCTGATCGTTAAAGCCAAGTTTATAACAAATCTCCGCAACTGTTCCGGCATTTTGCTTTAAGAGATCGGCAGCACGCTGGAGACGGAGAGAACGAATCAATTGTCCTGCCGGCTGATTTATAAGTGCATTAAGCTTCCTGCTGAGCTGTGAGACACTCATATTAATTTCATTCGCAAGTCTTTCCATTCCGAATTGCTCATCTTCAAAATGTGCTTCAATTATTTTTATTACTTTCTGTAAAAATTCCTGGTCAGCAGAAACAGTGGAAACTTCTGATGGTTTTATTATTGTTGATTTGCTAAAACGTTTTCTAAGTTGTTCACGCCGGTAAATTAAATTTTTAACTCTTACTGTAAGTTCCTTAGCACTAAAGGGTTTGGTGAGATATTCATCAATTCCGGTTTCTAGTCCTTCAATTTTATCATCAAGCCCGGCTTTTGCGGTTAACATAATTATTGGTATGTGGCTAGTCGCTTCGTCACTCCTGATCTGTTTACTGAACTGGTAACCATCCATCTTCGGCATCATTACATCTGTAATAATAAGATCAGGGATTTCCTCCTCTGCCTTTCTTATTCCCTCTTCACCATTTGAAGCTTCAACTGTTTTATAATCCAGTTCAAGTTGTTCTCTTATATAAGCACGCACATCGGAATTGTCTTCTACAATTAAAATGATTTCTTTTTTATCTTCGGATGCCGGATTCCGGATACCAGATACCGGATCTGTTTTGGTTGTTTCTAATTCACTATAAACATTTATTTGTGCCGGTAGTTCAACCAATTGTTCTTTTTCAATTTTCAAATCTCCAAGAGTAAGTTGAACTATAAATTCAGTTCCCTCACCTTCTTTACTGTTTACTGTTATTTCTCCTTTATGAAGTTTAACTAATTCTTTTGCCAATGCAAGACCGATACCTGTTCCCTCGTGTTCCCTGGTAATTGAACTATCAATCTGGTAAAAACGATCAAAAATATAAGGAAGGCGATCCGATGGTATTCCGCTTCCTGTATCTTTAATCCGAATTTCAACCGAAGAATTAATAACATTCAGGTTAACTTTTATTTCCCCATTTGCAGAAGTAAACTTAAATGCATTGGAAATAAGGTTATAAAAGACTTTCTCCATTTTATCCGGATCAAAAATAACGGGAATATTTTCATATTCAGATTCAAACTTCAATAAGATTTTTTGCGACTCTGCGAGCGACTCGAATGAATAGAAGAGGCTTTTTAGAAATGAAACTATATTATGCTGTTCTGCTTTTAATTCCATGCTTCCGGCTTCAAGCTTGGATAGGTCTAATAACTGGTTAATCAAAGTAAGCAGTCTTCTTGCATTCCTGTTTGCAACCTGCAGTTTGCCTTTTTCTTTTGTTTCAATACCTGATGAAAGAACACTTTCTACCTGTCCCAGAATCAAAGTGAGAGGAGTTCGGAACTCATGTGAAATATTTGCAAAAAATTGTGGCTTCATCTGGTCAAGGCGCCGAAGCGAATCTATTTCAACCTTTTCAATCTTAAGCTGGTTCTTTAATTTTATTCTATTTAGTTCATACCTTCTTAAAAAGTAAAGTCCGGTAACGATGAAGAGTCCGTATAAACCGTAAGCCCACCAGGTACTCCACCATGGTGGTGTGATAGATAATTTTAACGAAGCTCCCTTCTCATTCCAGACCCCGTCATTGTTTGAACCTTTGACTCTGAAAACATATTCACCTGGTGAAAGGTTTGTAAATGTAGCTGACCTGATAGTTCCGGAATAAATCCAGTCTTTACTAAAGTTTTCAAGCTTGTAAGCATACTGATTTTTTCCCGGAGCAGAATGATCGAGAGAGGCAAATTCAAACTGGATAAAATCTTCATCATACGATAAAACTATGTGTTTAATTTCAGAGATAGCTTTCTGAATAGCAGATTCTTTTTCCTTTGAAGAGGCTGACTGGTTAAGGATTTTAAAATTAGTAACGGCAATTTCCGGTTTATAAAGATTATCTTTTATGGCTTCAGGATAAAAATAATTTAATCCGTTTATTCCCCCGAAAAACATCTCTCCGCTTTTACTTTTAAAGTAGGCACCCGTATTAAATTCATTACTTTGTAAACCATCGTTAACATTAAAATTTCTGAATGAGTTTGTCTTTAAATTGTATCGTGATAATCCTTTATTTGTACTAAGCCAAAGATTTCCTTTATCATCGGGCAGTATTCCATATACCACATTATTAGGTAATCCTTTGCTTTCAGTATAATGTGTAAATGTTTTCTCCTTGATATTAAAACGATTTAGACCTCCACCTGCAGTACCAATCCACAAAATTTTACCTGGTTGAAACGGATCTGGACAAATTGTTTTAATAATGTTGTTATTTAGGCTTGCAGAATCAGAAGGATTATTTTTAAAAGAAATAAAAGATTTATTCTTTTCATTAAAAAGAAATAGTCCCTCCCTGGTTCCCAACCAAAATCTTTTTTTGCTGTCCTGATAAATCACTGGACGATCACTCTCATTTTGGGGTGAAGCTTCCCGGTATCTAAAATGCCTGAAGATACCCTCTTCAACATTAGTGAGTATGCTGAAATAACTTTGAGTAATAACCCAGATGAAATCATCACTATCTTCATAAACAGTAAAAATCTCTTTCTGAGGTAAGCCGGAAAGATTATTTGCATCAAATTTATACTGCCTTGCTTTTTCAGTTACCGGATCATACCTGAAGAGTCCTTCTGTAGTTGCTGCCCAGATTTTTCCATCGGATGACTTTATCATCGACCAACAGCCTGTATTACCGAAATCATTAAGCCTGTTAGAACTTTTTTCGTAGCTCTTAAGTTTCCCCGTTTTACGATTCCATCTATACAGAACTTCTGTGCTGATCCAAACGGAACCTTCATCATCTTCCAAAACCGAGCGCACACTAAAACCTGAGATACGTGAAGCAGAATCTTTTTCTCTTACAAATGACGAAAAACGATTTGCTTTCGGATCATAAATATTAATTCCCCCTCCTGAAGTCCCAACCCATATAATACCCGTATGGTCACAACACAAACTCGATACAATATTATAACTTAAGCTTTGGGAATCGAAAGGATCATTTCTATAATAACTGTATGATTTTTTGTCGGGATCAAATCTCATTAGTTCACCTGCAGTGGCGAGCCATAATTTACCTTCGGGGTCTTCTATAATTCCGTTTATTTTTCCCCATCCATACCTGTAAACGTCGAAGTGATGAGTGTAAAGATTATATCCCCCACTGCGTCTATCAAATAAAGTTACTCCGCTAAGGGTGCCTAACCAGAGTCGTCCTTTTTTATCTTCATATATTGATGAAATACTCCTTTCAAGCGGATCGAAAGGAGCTTTGGGATTTTTGGTTTTAATTGCAAAATGAGAGAAATTCTCCTTATCAGAATTAAATCTGCTAAGCCTACTACCTGTGCCAATCCATAATATTCCGTTTGAATCAGTTAATAACGAAGTAATGATATTATCACTAAGACTGAAATCAGCGCCGGGATTATTTACAAAATGTTTATAACTATGAGAAAATAAGTCCTCGCCAGACATTTTTATCCTAAATAAACCATTGCCATTAGTACCAATCCAAATATTTGAATCATTATCTTCAACGATTGAAGTTATTTGATTATTTATAGCATCAGGTTTGATATTCAAACGCAGAAACGACCCGGTATTTTTTTTGTAAATATTTATTCCACCATCAAGTGTTCCAATCCAGATTAATCCGCGGCGGTCTTCAAATAGCGCAGTAATAAAATTATCTGAAAGGGTTGTTGTATCATAAGGACTATGATTAAATACAGTGAATGAATATCCATCATAACGATTGAGCCCATCCTTAGTGCCAAACCACATAAAGCCTTTGTTGTCCTGTAGAATTGCATAGACGGCATTTTGGGATAATCCATCATTTATATTTAAATGTCTAAAATGAACTTCTTGTGAATATGTTTTTTGTGTTGATAAAAAGAGCAAAAAGAACTTAATAATGTTAATAGTGAGAAAGAAAAAACATGGATGCCGCTCTTTGTATTTTTGCATAGCTATATTAATTTAAGTTAACAAAAGTTAAAATGCACCTTGTTATTTCTCTTTAGAATTAATAACTAAATATAATTAACCTTACAAAAATATTTCATCGACGTATAGCCTCATTTTACCTATTTTTGTTATAAAAATTAAGTATATTTTTGTAAGTTAATTCCGCAGAATTCAAAAAATAAATCTTATATAATTTGGAAACCAAACACGCAGATCTTAATTCATTAAGAATCGATAAATCTAAAAGAGAAGAACATTCTTCACCTCCGGGAAGGAATAAGAAATTTTATACCTGGGGAATTACATTAATAGCACTAATAATTATCATAATTTTTATCAGCAGTTCGTGGAGTAGCTGGTTTGCATCAGAAATTGAAGTAAATCTGACATCTGTTAGCCTTCAATCCCCTTCTCAATCGGATGCTGTTTTGCAGGCAAGCGGTTATGTGGTTGCACAGAGAAAAGCTGCCGTTGCTTCCAAAGGTACAGGGCGTTTAGAATACCTGGGAGTTGTTGAAGGCGATAAAGTTAAGAAGGATCAGATAATCGCAAGACTTGAGGATAGTGATATTCGTGCTCAGTTTGATGAAGCAAATGCAAATCTCAAACTTTATGAAGCTCAGTTAGAGGAAGCAAAAAATAATTACAATAGACAAAAAGAACTTTACGATTCAAAAGTTGTTTCTAAAAGTCAGTTGGAAAATGCCGAGACAAATTATAACAGACTGCTTGCTTCAATTGAATTGGCTAAAGCTCAGGTACATTCTATTCAGGTTGCATTGGAAAACATGCTTATACGTGCCCCGTTTGATGGAACAGTTTTAACTAAGAACGCTGACGTAGGTGAAATTGTAGCTCCAATGGCAGCAGGTGTAAATTCGAGGGCAAATGTTGTTACAATTGCAGATATGTCTTCACTCCAGGTTGAAGCCGATGTTTCTGAATCCAATATTCAGAAAATTACGGTTGGGCAGGATTGTGAAATTTCTCTCGATGCTTATCCGAATATTCGTTATGCGGGATTTGTAGATAAAATTGTTCCGACTGCAGACAGATCAAAAGCAACCGTTATGGTAAAAGTTGGATTTAAGAATTACGACAGCAAAGTTCTTCCGGAGATGAGTGCAAAAGTTCTTTTCTTAAAAGGAAAAGAGAAGCAAACTTCGATTAATGAACCTCCTATTCTCATGGTTCCTTTATCAACAGTGGTTACACGGAACGATAAGAAAGTTGTTTATAAAGTGATTGATAATAAAGCTGTTGAAATCCAAATCACTACAGGAAGAGAATTTGGAAATTATATTGAGATTGTTTCAGGTGTCGAAAATGGTGACCAGGTAATTGATAATCCCGTTAAAGAAATTGCTGATGGCGTTTCTGTTGGTGTGAAATAAAATAGCCCCGACATTTATGCCTGCCTTGTAGGCAGACAGGTCGGGGAAAATAATATTTATTTTTTAATTTGGCTTTAGCCAAAATTATTACCTTAAATTGTGGCTAAAGCCAATAATTTTTTTTATAACAATCCACGAGCTAAAGCTCGTGGCTAAATTAATTTTACAATTAGTTTTTATAAACTTTGTTAAGGAGTCACAATGCCAGAAATCATTCAGGTAAAAAATCTATCAAAATCGTACTGGAGAGATAGTTTTGAAATTCCGGTACTCAACAATATAAACCTATCTGTAAATGAAGGAGATTTCCTGGCATTGATGGGTCCTTCAGGTTCCGGTAAAACAACATTGCTTAATCTTATTGCCGGAATAGACAGACCGACAAAAGGCGATGTAGTAGTTCATGGAACAGATATTTCAAAGCTTAGCGAATCTGCTCTTGCAAAATGGCGTTCATCCAATGTTGGATTTGTTTTCCAGTTCTATAATCTTATAAAAGTACTTACAGCTTATGAAAACGTTGAGCTTCCTCTTCTACTTACAAAATTATCCAAAGCAGAAAGAAAAAAGCATGTTGAAACTGCATTACAAATTGTCGGGCTTGGCGACAGGATGCATCATTATCCAAAGCAGCTTTCAGGCGGACAGGAACAGAGAGTTGCGATTGCACGGGCTATTGTTACAGATCCGTTTATCTTGGTTGCAGATGAACCGACCGGAGATCTTGATAAAAATTCTGCTGAGGAAATATTAACTCTTGTTGAAAGATTAAATAAAGAATTTAAGAAAACAATTATAATAGTCACCCACGATCCGCATGCTGCAGAAAGAGCACATATAAAGCATCACCTTGATAAAGGCGAACTAACACTGGAGAAGTCATGAAAGTACTTAAATTAATTTTTAAAAATGCTCTCCGGCATAAGCTGAGAACTTTCTTAACAATTATGGGAATGGCAATTGCGGTAATCGCTTTCGGATTACTCCGCACAGTTGTTACAGCATGGTATGTAGGTGTTGAAGCCTCTGCTGCAGACAGGCTTGTTACAAGGCATTCTGTATCTTTTATATTGCCTCTTCCCTACGCTTACCTGGATAAAATAAAACAGGTGGAAGGCGTTAAGACTGTAAGCTTCTTTAACTGGTTCGGCGGAATTTATATTGACAAGAACCAGTTCTTTGCAAGGTTTGCCGCTGATG
Source organism: Ignavibacteria bacterium GWC2_36_12 (assembly GCA_001802795.1). Taxonomy (GTDB): domain Bacteria; phylum Bacteroidota; class Ignavibacteria; order Ignavibacteriales; family Ignavibacteriaceae; genus RBG-16-34-14. The sequence goes on from MGZZ01000089.1 coordinate 14,819, forward strand.
CTAATACTGTTTTTGATGTTTATCCGGAATGGCTCTTAACCAAAAAAGAACGCGAGGATTTTCAGAAGGAAAGAAATGCATGTATTCTTGGAGTAGATATTGCTAACCAGTATAATTTGAAAATCGGCGATGTAATGACTCTTGAAGGAGATATTTTCCCGGGCAGATGGGATTTTGTTGTTAGAGGAATTTACAAACCTAGAAATAAAACAACTGATGCTACTGCGATGATATTTCAATGGGAATATCTGAACGAGAGAATGAGCCAGGATTCTCCCGAAAGAGCAAACCAGATTGGATGGTTTGTAATTAAAATTAATGATCCGAACCAGGCTGCTCTTGTATCGAGCAAAATTGATGCACTATTTAAAAACTCTCCTGCCGAAACAAAATCAGAAACTGAAAGAGCTTTCCAGCAGGGATTTATTGCAGCAAGCAGTGCAATCATTGAAGGAATGAATGCTATCTCTTTTATTATAGTTGGAATTATAATGCTCGTGCTTGGCAATACGATGATAATGTCTGCCCGTGAAAGAACAAGAGAATACGCAGTTTTTAAAACACTTGGTTTTTCCGGTTCTCACTTAGTTGGTTTGATAATGGGAGAATCACTTTTCATTTCTGCATTGGGAGGTGGATTAGGATTATTTCTCACTTTTCCCATTGTTGCCTTTTTTGAAAGCGTAATTCCAAAAGGCTGGTTTCCTATTTTCCAGGTTGAGCCGATAACGATTATACTGGCTGTCAGCGCAGTTATTATAATCGGAGTTGCAGCAGCAATCTTCCCGATTCAAAGAGCTTTATCAACCAAGATTGTTGATGGTTTCAGGTTTGTCGGATGAGTTCCAGATCCCGGATACCAGATACCGGATTCCTGATTTTAGATTTTTATCCGGTATCCTGAATCAGGTATCAGGCATCTTTTTAATAAAATAGTAAAAAAACTTAACAAAGGTTTTATCATGGCAATTCCATTTAATTACTCAATAAAGAATTTCGGTTCACGAAAGCTTACTACATTTATTACTATAGCCGGTATTGCTTTAGTAGTTTTTGTCTTTGCCGCAGTTTTAATGATGGCTTATGGTATTGAACAGACTTTGGTAGCAACAGGCTTGCCTGATAATGCAAAAGTAGTAAGGAAAAATGCTAATGGTGAAATCTCGAGCATAGTCGATGGTGAAACACAAAATGTTATCAGGACGCTTCCTTACATTTCCAAATCCAAAACCGGTGAGCAGATTATTTCCGGTGAACCGGTCGTTGTAATTAACCTTGATAAAGTCGGAGGAGGCTTAAGCAATATTACTGTCAGAGGAGTATCACCTGTAGTTTTAGAATTGCGACCGAATATAAAAATAATTGAAGGCAGAATGTTTAATCCTTCATTGCGGGAGCTTATTGTTGGAGAATCCGTAACAAAGAATTTTGAGAATTCACAGGTTGGCAGTAAAATAAAATTCGCCGGAGATAACTGGACGATAGTCGGTAAATTTACAACAGACGGCAGCGGGTTTGATTCTGAAATCTGGGGTGATGCTTCTCAGCTTCTTAATGCTTTCACAAGGGGGAATTCTGTTTCTTCTGTAACTTTGAAGCTGGATAATCCTGCAAACTTTGAAAAATTCAAAAAAGCTTTTACCGGTGAAAGAAGATTAAACCAGTTTGAAGTAAAAAGAGAACAGGAATTTTTCGGTGAGCAGTCTTCTTTCCTTGCAGGTTTTATAAGAATACTTGGAATTTTTATTACCATAATTTTCAGCATTGGAGCAATGGTTGGAGCAACAATAACAATGTATGCCGCAGTTGCAAACCGAACCGTTGAAGTAGGAACGCTTCGCGCTTTAGGTTTCCGCAGAAGAAGCATTCTTGTCGTTTTCTTATTTGAGTCTTTGTTAATTTCATTAATCGGGGGAGTAATTGGAATTGTGCTCGCTTCATTCCTTCAGCTTGTTTCAATCTCAACTTTAAACTGGAACTCCTGGTCTGAGATTGCATTTTCATTTACACTTTCACCCGATATTGTAATTTCATCTTTAATTTTTGCAGTGTTTATGGGAATTATTGGCGGCTTCTTCCCTTCTGTACGTGCAGCAAGATTAAATATTGTTAATGCATTGAGGGCGGAGTAAAATCTCAAATTTCAAATTGCAAATCTCAAAGCTGAAAAACTTTTTGTAGAATCAAACCTCTTCTAATATGTTTGAGATTTGAGTTTTGAGATTTGAAATAGCTACCCGTGCCGATAGTCAATTATTTCCCTTTCGCTATCCACCGGTTTACAGAGTTCTTATATTCCATATAGCTTTCTCCAAACCGTTGCTCCAACCCAGGTTCTTCAACAAAAACTACAAACAAATGAAAGAGAAACATAAGCACTACTGACAGGATAAGGATTGATATTGAATGATGATACAAACCAAATCCTAATAACAAAATATGTCCCCCAATATACATTGGATTACGGACAAATTTATAAGGACCAATTGCAACAAACTCAGTCGGTGGATCAAAAACAGCAGGAGTTCCCTTCCCCCTTATGATAAATACTCCAACACAAATTAGTACAAGAATTCCTCCAACAATCATTAAGATAATTCCCGGAAGTTTTGTCCACTCAGATAATAAACCAATGTCCTGATCATATATCCGAACCCTTAAAGCTATCCAGCCAAAGAAAAGAATAAATGCAGGAACGTAGATGAGAGATCTTAGAAATGAAAATAAAATTTTCATTTAAGGTTATTTAATTTATTCAATAAAAATTTAGTTCTTTCGAGAGAACCCACAACCGATTTGTACGCCCGGTAGGATTCGAACCCACAACCCTCAGATCCGAAGTCTGATGCTCTATCCAGTTGAGCTACGGGCGCATCTAATTTACAGTATATAATTTACAATTTTATTGAGAATTATTTCATCACTCACTAACGTCATTTAATCACATTTCTTTTGTATTTTCATCAGCATAAGATTTATCTTACAGAAAATTGAATTAATGTGAATAGAAAAACGGGCATTCCAATAAGTCTTAAAAGCTGGCTGATTATTTTCCTGCTCTGGCTTGCATTAGGATTTTACTTTGTACTTTCATCGTATGTTTATTACCTGAATCTTGACCGCCCATTTAACTGGGAAATAAACATAACCAGGAATATGCCTTCCTTTTTTTTATGGGGATTGCTCGCACCAGCTGTTATTTATTTCGCTCTCAGGTTCAGGATTGAAAAAACAAATTTCTATACTAAGATTTTAACCCAGATTTTAATTGGAGCCGTTGTTGCATTTGTGCATCGTGTACTTTCAGCATCGTTATCATATTCTATTTCCTGGTCTCTGGGGAATACAGAAGCGAGTCTTTTTGATATTTTGCTGGGAGAAAAATTCATAATCTTCTCCGCCTGGTTTGACGGCTTCTTTACATACTGGGTTTTTCTTGCAGCTATTTATAGTTTTGATTATTACAAAAGTTTCAATGAAAATAAAATAAAGGCTACCCTGCTTGAAGCAAAGCTTGCACAGGCTGAACTTAATGCTCTCAAGATGCAGCTGCAGCCACATTTTCTTTTCAACACTTTAAATGCTATTTCTGTTCTCGTTCATAAAGATCCTGAATCTGCGGATGAAATGATTACAAGATTAAGTGATTTGCTAAGGCTTACACTCGATAAATTCGGACAGAAAAAAGTTACGCTGAAAGAAGAAATTGATTTTATAAATTCGTACCTGGACATTCAAAAAATAAGGTATAAAGACAGGTTAAATATTAAAATGAATATCTCTCCATCAACAATTGATCTTGAAGTTCCGGCTTTAATACTACAGCCTGTTATTGAGAATTCGATTAAGCATGCAGTTGAACCTTCATCAAAGCAAACAAATATTTCTATTTCAACTTTTATTGATAAAAATTATCTGAATATTGAAATAACAGATAACGGTCTCGGAATGAACAACAATACAAATGAAGGTGTAGGAATCAAAAACATAAAAGCCAGACTTGAGCAGATGTATGGAGAAAATAAATTATTTAGCATGTCTGATTCTGAAGGAGGAGTAAAAACAATAATTCAAATTCCGGTTGAACAGGATTGATTTTGATTGTATTGTCATTCCTACGAAGGTGAGAATCTATTAAGAGTTTAAAATAAATGGATTCCCGTTTTCTCGGGAGAGAGTTCATTTTTAATTAACATTGAATAAAAATATTTAACATGATTAAAACAATTATCGTTGATGATGAAGAGCTTGCACGGGAAAGAATCAGGAGATTTCTTAATGAGAATGACAATTTCAAAGTCGTAGCTGAATGCAGGAATGGGAAAGAATGCATCCAGGCAATTTTAAAGCATAAACCTGATTTAATGTTTCTGGATATCCAGATGCCGGGAATGGATGGGCTTGAAATTCTAAATCATTTAAAAGACGATCTTCCCATAATAATTTTTGTAACAGCCTTTGATGAATATGCTGTGAAAGCATTTGAGGTTCAGGCTTTAGATTATCTTCTGAAACCTTTTGACAGGAAAAGATTCAATCTTGCTCTTGAGCGTGCATCAAAAATAATTAGTAAATCAAAAGAAAAAGATTTTGAGAAAAAAAATCATTCGCTTCTGAAATATTTGGACGCATCTGAAAATGAATATTCCAAAAGATTTATAATTAAGCAGTCCGGTAAAATTTCTTTCGTGCCGGTTGATGAGATTGATTACTTAGAAGCAACCGGGAATTATATTAAGCTTGTAACGGCAAATGGCTCTTATCTTATGCGGGAAACTATGAACAACATTGAAAAAAAAATTGAACCGGGTAAGTTTATACGAATTCACAGATCATTTATTATAAAAACAGAAAGGATAAAGGAATTAAAACCTTACTTTAACGGCGAATATATAATTGTTTTAAAAAGCGGTAAGGAACTTAAATCAAGTAAAACATACAAAAACGGGATTAATTCTTTGCTTCTCAAATAATTTCATCACGTCAAAAAATCAATTCATAACATCAGCAACAACAACTATCACTTCTTCATTTAATAATCGATAAAAGAAACAAATCTTTACTTTACATTAAAAAGGAGTAAAGCTATGAAGTTCCTCTATACATTTCTCGTTGTTGTTTCCTTTGCTGTCTCGGCAAGCGCACAGTTATTTACAAAAGTAACCGACGGTAATCCGGTTAATGATGGTGGCGATTCACGAGCCGTCAACTGGATTGATTATGATAATGATGGGGATCTCGATCTTTATGTGACAAATGGACCTCAGGCAGGACAAAATAATTTCCTCTATCAGAATAACGGGGATGAAACTTTTACAAAAATTACTTCAGTCGTTATTGCAAATGATGGAAAAGCTTCAGATGGAAGTACCTGGGGAGATTATGATAATGATGGTGATCTCGATCTGTTTGTTGCAAACTGGTGGGGACAAAATAATCTTCTCTACTCGAATAATGGTGATGGTACCTTTACATTTGAATCGGCTCTTGCTCCATCAATTGGCGAAACTTATTCAGAAACTGCAAGCTGGGGTGATTACAATATTGACGGATACATTGACCTCTATGTATGTAACAGCGGAGGCACCAGACGCAACCAACTTTTTCTGAACAACACCAATGGAACTTTTACTGAGATAGCAACCGGCTCATTAGTTACCGACCATCATTATTCACGAAATGCTGACTGGGTTGATTATAACCGTGATGCTATTCCAGACCTTTATGTAGCGAATGAAGAAAATCAGAATAATGCTCTCTACAAAGGAAACACTGATGGTTCTTTTACTAAAATAACCGGACTAAATATTGTTTCAGACGGAGGAAGATCGACAAGCAGCAATTGGGAAGATATTGATAATGACGGAGACTTTGATCTTTTTGTTGCTAACTGGGGAAACCAGAATAATTTTCTTTATTTTAATAATGGAGACACTACTTTCACTAAAGTCACAGAACAAAATGTTGTAACAGATGGGGGCAATTCATTTGGCAGCAGCTTTGGCGATGTTGATAATGACGGTGATCTCGACTTTATTGTAACAAATGCTTTTGTGAATTCACAGCAAGTAAATTTCTTTTATTTAAATAATGGTGATGGAACTTTTACAAGAGACACGGGAATTGTTTCCACTGAAACCGGATGGTCTTACGGTTGTGCATTCGGAGATTATAATGATGATGGTTATCTTGATCTTTTCGTCGCAAAGTGTTTAAATGCAAATGAAGATAATTCTCTTTTCAGAAATAATGGCGGGGCAAATAGCTGGCTGAAAATGGACCTGGTTGGAGTAGAATCAAACTACTCTGCAATTGGTGCAGTTGTAAAATTAAAAGCAGAAATTTCCGGCAAATCTTTTTGGCAAACTAGAAGAGTTGCAGGACAAAACGGATATTGTGGTCAGACTCTTCAAATCCATTTTGGGCTTGGAGATGCTTCTGTTGCCGATTCAATTATTATTGAATGGCCTTCGGGCATCAGGCAGGTTTTGGAAAATCAAAATGCAAATCAGCATCTAATAATAACTGAAGATACAACTTTAACTTCGGTTAATGACGAGGTCGGAGCAATAAATAAATTTGATCTATTTCAGAATTATCCGAATCCCTTTAATCCTATTACAATTATTAATTTTCAATTAGAATCTGCAGCAGAAATAAATTTATCTGTTTTCAATCAACTTGGTGAGCTAATTGAAAATCTTTATAAAGGATATAAAGATGCGGGAAGATATTCGTTTGAATTTAATGGTGCAAATTTTACTTCAGGTGTTTACTTATACACTTTAAAAACCTCAGAATTCACACGGAGTAAAAAAATGATTCTGTTGAAGTAACTTCGATGTGATTTCCTCGTTATATTGTAATTGAAAATTAAATTTTTAAGTTATTGAAATGAATATGCGATGAAAGAACATACAAACACATTGCCTAATTAAATGCTAGCCTCTGAAGAAACCACAAAACATATGAAAGCTGCTCTAAAGGAAGCTGTAAAAGCATTTGATAAAGACGAAGTGCCGGTTGGAGCAATTGTTGTGCATAATAACCAGGTAATAGGAAAAGGATACAATCAAACCGAAACCTTAAAAGATCCTACGGCTCATGCTGAAATGATAGCAATTACTGCTGCAGCAAATCATATTGGAAACTGGCGCCTGAATGAATGCGATATTTATGTTACTCTTGAACCTTGTATTATGTGTGCGGGAGCAATAATGAATGCCCGTATAAAAAACCTCTTCTTCGCGGAGTTTGACCCTAAGTTCGGAGCTTGCGGTTCTCTTTATAATCTGCCCGGGGAAAATAAATATAACTATAGAATTAATGTTTTTTCTGGGCTTTGTGAAAATGAAAGCAGGTCTTTACTCCAGGAGTTCTTCAGAAATTTACGATTGATCGAGAAGCAAAAGCCCGGTAGCTTTTCTTAAATATAGTTCTTATCTATAAATTTATAAAACCTTGATTAAGATTTTGAATAATAATAACTTAGTTATAAGATTCTTAAGGTTTTTATGCGGATAATACTTTTCGGTGCACCAGGGGTTGGTAAAGGAACTCAAGCTAAAATTCTTTCTTCTAAATTAAACATACCTCATATTTCAACAGGAGATATTCTTAGATCAGCAATTGAAAAGAAAACTCACCTCGGAATAGAAGCAAAAAAACTAATGGATAAAGGTGAATTGGTACCGGATGAAATAATGGTCGGGATCATTCGTGATACTTTAAAAGAAGAAAGGAGTAAAAACGGTTTTATTTTGGATGGGTTTCCAAGAACAGTAGCGCAAGCTAAAGAGCTTGACAGGCTTTTAACTGAACTTAATATGAACCCCAAAAAAATAGTAGCTGTTACAACCGACGAAAAAGAGATAATCAAGCGGCTCACAAACAGAAAAGCATGTAAAAATTGTAACTATATTCTCCCGCTTGATGAAATAAAAGATAATAGTTGTCCTAACTGCGGAGCTAAGGATAGTCTTTACCAGAGAAGTGATGATAAAGAAGAAGTTATTAAGAAAAGGCTTGAAATATTTAACTCCACCACTAAACCGGTACTTGACTACTATAACGAAAACGACAAAGTAATTTATGTTGAAGGCACTGGAAAGATTGAAGAAATATCAGAAAGAATTTTATCTAAGCTTACTTAATTCATTCTTCTCTTTGCTTTAAAACACCTCTAAAAGCTTGTCCATTCTCGATCTTAATTATCTTTGCATTGTATTTCTTTACAATCTCATAATTATGAGTCGCAAAGAGAACTGCCGTGCCTTTTGAATTTATCTTCCTGAAAATTTCGACAATCTCATAAGAAGTTTCAGGATCAAGGTTGCCTGTTGGTTCATCTGCAAGTAATAAAACCGGCTCATTTATTACAGCCCTGGCAATCGCTATTCTTTGCTTCTCCCCTCCCGACAATTCATCGGGTTTACTATTTTTTCTATGCGCTAAACCTACTTCAGCAAGAGCATTAATAACTCTTTTTCTGATTTCATTCCTCGGTACTTTGATTACCTCCAGAACAAAAGCCAGGTTATCGTAAATGTCTCTGTCTCTCAAAAGTTTAAAGTCCTGAAAAACAACCCCGAGTTTTCTCCTCAGGTAGGGTAATTGTCCTGGTTTTATGGTTTTAGAATTATATTCATCTACCTGTACAATGCCTGAATCCGGGAATATATTCATGTAAACTAGCTGAAGAATTGTACTTTTCCCTGAGCCGCTTTTTCCTATCAGGAAACAAAATTCTCCCTTTTCGAGATTTAGGTTCAGATCGGTAAATACAGGCTGGTGCGGATATCCGAAATCTACATTGTTAAATGACAGCATTGTTAATTTTCTTGATTATAAATTGTGCTCTTTGAGATGTCGGTTTTGCATTTTCAAAACTAAAAGATTCGTAACAGGCTACGGCAAGTAATTTTGCTTTTTCAAGCAAATCAAAATAAGCTTCTAAAGGATAAATCTTTTGCCTGTGAATTTCTTTATAAATTTTACCCTTAAATCTAATTTCAAAAATATTTTTATGAATCCTTGAATTTTTATTATACAAGCTTAAATGTTTATAACGAATATTTTTTCTTCTGCCTGTTCTCAACGGAACCGCCACATACTTTAAGCTGTTCCTTTCAAGACTTACATCGAAAGTAAAAATACCATTTTTGCTGAGAATATTATACACTTCCTTAAATAATTTCAAAAGATCTTTTTTGTTAGTAAGATAATTAATGCTGTCAAATGTACAATAGATAAGATCAAATTTGTTTTTGAACGGTATGTATGGCATTTCACAACAAACTTTCCGAAGCTTATTTTTCCCGGATGAAAGCATTTCAAAACTTTTATCTGTAACTAAAATATTGGGATAAAACTTGAGAAAAATATTTGAGAACATGCCGTTTCCGCCAGCCAGCTCTAAAACTTTGTCATTACTACTAACATAGGGTTTACTTAATTTATAAATATAATTAGTCCACAGCTTATAATTAACGTGACTCATCAAATGATCGTAAACAAAAACTAATTTTTCGTAAGGTCGGACTTCTAAATCAGGCATTTTTATTTCTGTTTTTCGATATCAGTTCTCCATATCTATATGCCCTGGTGATGCTGGATTCATCTGCCATATTCCTCCATGCAATATCATAAGCAACTCCGTGATCCGGAGACGTTCTGATAATCTTTAAACCTGCTGTAAAATTAACACCCGAAGAAAAATTTAATAACTTAAATGGAATCAGAACCTGGTCGTGGTACATACCTAAAACCAGATCATAATCTTTATACATTTTTGCACCAAAGAATGCATCGGGAGAAAACGGTCCTGATATATTCTTTTTTAATCCTAAGCTTTTAATAACAGGTTTAATTACTTTTTCCTCCTCATCCCCGATAATTCCATTTTCACCGGCATGGGGATTAAGACCAAGAACTGCAATGCGGGGATTAGAAATTTTCAAATCTTCTTTAAGTGTTTGAAACATAATTTGTAAGGTACTTGAAAGCTTATTCTTTGTAATCTGCCGGGGCACCTGTTTTATCGGTATGTGAATTGTTAACAATGCAGAATTCATTTTTTCCGAAAGGAACATTATTACATAATTGTTTGTACCCGACCATTTTGCCAGCATTTCTGTGTGACCGGGAAAATTTATTTTTGCTAAATTAAAGGCGGTTTTGGAAATGGGTGCTGTAATAATTGCGTCCACTTTTTTCTTATCAGCAAGTTCAAAAGCAAGCTCGATTGCTCTGTAAGATATTCTACCCGAATCCGCCGTTGGCTTTCCCGGATTAATCCTGACTTTTCCTAAATCAATAACCTGAACGGGAAATGCAGATGACTGGTTAATTCTCTTTACGATTTCAAATTTAAATTTTGGCTTTACAAGTCGTGCGGTTTCGATAAAAACATTAGAAGGGCAAATAAAATAAAATTTGGTTTTAGCTTTGGCGGATATTTTGTTGAGGGTTTTAATTACAATTTCAGGACCTATTCCATTAATATCTCCACATGTAAAAACAAATCTTTTCATTAACTACTTTCTAACGAAAATTCCCCGGTACCATCTTTATCCACAAATACAAATTTACGCTGCAGCTTATCATAAATCCAGGTTTCGACAACTTTACCCTGCAGGTTTGAACTTCTTTCAATTTTATTTGGCTTGCCAAATTTTACAAAAATTTTTCCCCTGTCTGATTCAACACCTTTCACCCCGGTTATAGAACCGAAGTTTTTCAGAGTGTAATCGACGCGGGTGTAAAACTCAGCCATTAATTCATTGTATTCAGTTTCAGGAGTAGGATCTATCTTCTTCCAGTAACCAACAAGCGCTTTATAAATTAATTCTTCCCCCTGGCTTAACAAAGAATCAACCACATCTTCATTTTCAATGTTTTTAATGGCTTTAACAGCTTCTTCCGGATTTCTTAACGATACAGGTTTATCATACCAAAAGACATCTTTCTTGAAGTTTGCATCCTTGTTTTCATCGATAACTATTGTAAAAGTTCCTTCCTGAAGTTTATTGCTTATACCGGGTAAAACGTAGTTCCTTGTTTTTATTCCTTCGTTCCTTTCGGATAATAAAATTTTTCCGTCACATTCAAAAAAATCAAGATTAGATACAAAAGACGTTATCACCTTACCATAATAAACCGTATCAATCCCGCTTATAACGGTTACAAAAATTTCCTCCTCTGAAATATCCGAAACGGGAATAATAAAATCACATGGTTCGCTTCCGAACGGCAAAGAATTCTCATAGTTTGTAAGCCTCAAAAAATCCTGACCATCACACCTGATTTTTTTTGCATCAACAATTAATGGCTCTCTATATTTTTTGTCCGAAACATCAATCCTGACATTCTCTAATTTTAATTCCCTTGAGTTTTTGTCTGTTACAATCGGCAGAATATTATAAGAACCGTTTGCAAGTTCTATTTTAATCATCCCCTCTGCAAATATTTCGGAAGAGCTAGTTTCTTCGAACAAATTGGTCCGAATGTTCCAGTCTTTAATTTCCCTATCAACAAACTTCGAATTTGTATCGGTAACTTCTAAATATAACCGGAGTTGCGCAGTATATTGATTTTCATTTTTTTGAAAGACCAGGTTCTGATATGGTACCCTGTAGAGGAAAAATATTGTTGAGAGCGAGTCTCCCGGTACAATATATGTTTGTGTGAAAATTTGTTTGTGAAAAGGCTGGCAATAGGAGACAGCATACACGATATGCAATAGCAGAAATAGTTTCTTCATAGTAACAAAATTTTAGGAGTAAATTTAAGTGATAATAATTCCTTATCAAGGAAATAATTAAGGGATAGAGACTTTCTAATTTCAGTGAAACACTTCCGCAGTATGTCAGGAAGGTTAACTGTTCATATTGTTGAGAAAATCTTTATTATTCTTAGTCCCTCTCATTTTATCAAGCAGGAATTCCATTGCTTCAACCGGGCTGAAATCACTAATAATCTTTCTCAGGATCCATATCTTGGCAAGTTCGTCTTCTTTCATTAGTAATTCTTCACGGCGTGTACCTGATCTATTAACATCAATCGCGGGGAAAATCCTCCTGTCACTCAAATCGCGGTTGAGAACTATTTCCATATTACCTGTACCTTTGAACTCTTCAAATATAACATCATCCATTCTGCTGCCGGTATCGATAAGAGCAGTGGCAAGTATTGTTAAGCTTCCACCGTCTTCTGTATTTCGCGCTGCTCCAAAGAATCTTTTTGGTTTATGAAGAGCATTGGAGTCCACACCACCTGAAAGAATTCTTCCGCTATGAGGAACAACAATATTATGAGCACGAGCTAATCTTGTTATACTGTCGAGCAGAATCACGACATTCTCTTTTGCTTCTACCATTCTTTTTGCTTTTTCAATCACCATGTCTGCAACCTGTACATGCCTTTCTGCTGGCTCATCGAATGTCGAACTGATGACTTCGCCTTTTACCGACCTCTCCATATCAGTAACTTCTTCAGGACGTTCATCAATCAGCAGAATAATAAGCTTTACTTCAGGGCTGTTTCTTGTGATAGAGTTAGCGATTTTTTGAAGCAGAACTGTTTTGCCGCTTTTCGGTGGAGATACAATCAAGCCTCTCTGACCTCTTCCAACAGGTGTCAGCATATCCATGATTCTTACTGAATATTCACCGGGAGCCGATTCAAGTACAAATCTTTTAGTAGGATAAACAGGAGTAAGGTTATCGAAAAGTGTTCTTTCTCTTATTGCATCAGGATCGAGACCGTTAACAGCCTCGACTCTGAGCAGGGCAAAAAATCTTTCTCCCTCTTTTGGAGGTCTTACCTGCCCGCTGACAAAATCACCGGTTCTCAGAAGAAATTTTTTGATCTGTGATGGCGATACATAAATATCATCGGGTGAAGGGAGATAGTTATAATCTGCGGATCTCAGGAATCCATAACCGTCTGGCAAAACTTCTAAAACACCCTTGGAAAAGGTCAGACCGTCTTTTGCGGTTTGAGCCTCAAGGATTTTAAAGATTAGCTCTTGCTTCCTGAGGTCGGTATAGCCATTTATACTTAGTTCTTTGGCTATGGCATTTAGCTCTACAATTTTCTTAGACTTAAGTTCCGAAATGTCCATTGGCATAAAATTATCCTACTTACTTTTTTATAAATGATTTTTTAAATGAAAACACAATATATTCAAGGTTCTTACCGGATATGCTATAGAGGTTACTTACTTACTTCGTCAACTGTTTTATTTTATTTATCGTATGATAGGGTCACGAGGTTTAACCTAAACTTACATCGAAAAAGAAAAAATGTCAAGCAAATTTATTTTTCCAATAAAGATTTAATTTCGCCCAATAAATACATGCTGCCAAGCACCACAAGGCAATCATTCTCCTTTGCTTTTGATCTAAAGTTCTCGATATATGAAACCGGGCTGTTTAGCGGTTTTACCTCTACTTCAGCTTTTTCGGCAATTTGTACTAAATCTTCAACCTTATAAGACCTCTCTATGTTAATTTCCGAAATAAAAATTTTATCAAAAACATCCTTCAATTTTTTTAACATCTCCAGGGCATTCTTATCTTTCATGGCTCCGAATATCAAAATACGCTCATTATAGCTATTATAATCTTTACTGAATTCCGAAATAAAATTGCAAACTCCCTCCGGATTATGAGCAGAATCAAAAATTATGTCCGGTTTCTTATTGTAAAATTCATACCTGCCCTGGAAACCCGTATTTACTATAACATTTTTTATACCGGCTTCTATCTTACGGGTGTCTTCAATATTCAGGACTTTTGATACAGCAAGTGACGCAAGTACCGCATTATATTTTTGATAACTCCCGCGCAAAGGCATAGTCCAATCGTCCAGCTCTATTTCTTCAGTATAAAGTTCTAAAGAGCCGGGCTTCTCATTTGCATAGTCAGCAATTTTATACAACTGGCTGCCTGTCTCTTTACATTTTTCTTCAATAACAATTTGTGCCTCTTCGGAAAGATTTCCGATAAATACTTTATTATGATTTTTAATAATAGCAGCTTTCTCACGCGCAATTTCCTTTATTGTTTTACCCAGGATATTTTCATGCTCAAGGCTGATAGAAGTTATTATAACACCTAATGCATTAAAAACATTTGTTGCATCTAACCTGCCGCCAAGACCTGTTTCTATTACAGCAAAATCTACTTTATTATCATAAAAATAATTGAAAGCAAGAGCCGTTGTAACTTCAAAAAAAGTCAGTTTATGTTCATAAATATATTTTTCGTACTTAGTAATAAACTCTGCAACCACTTCATCCTGAATTTGAGAATCATTTATCATTATCCTCTCATTAAATTTAACAAAGTGAGGAGAAGTATATAAGCCTACTTTATAATTACACTCCTGTAAAATACTGGCAATAAATGCGGCAGTACTTCCCTTCCCATTTGATCCTGCTATGTGAAAAGCCTTTAGATGTTTCTCAGGGTTACCTATGTAATCGAGGAAAGCTTTTATGTTATCCAGACCGAGCTTAATGCCAAAGGTATGTAGAGAAAATAATTTCTGTAAAGATGATTCTAAATTCATTACTTCAGACAATGTACGAACCTGTTAATTCTGATATTTTTTCAACTCCATATTTGATACAATAATCTTCAATGCCCTTGATAATTTTTCCCGCTGCTGCTGGATCAATAAAATTTACTGTCCCCAGCTGTATTGCTGTTGAGCCAGCTATCATAAATTCAATTACATCTTTCCAGTCCATTATTCCACCGATACCAATAACCGGAATATCAACCGAGCGTTTTATTTCTAAAACCTTTGCCAAAGCTATCGGTTTTATTGCAGGACCGGATAATCCCCCATTAACATTGAACAGTTTTGGTTTTTTTGTAAATATATTGAACGAAGTTCCCACGAGAGTATTTATAGCCGAAACAGCATCGCCACCTTCATCTTTTACAACTTTTGCAAATTCAGATATATAAGAAACATTAGGCGATAACTTAATAATTACCGGTTTATCTGTAACAGATTTTACACCTGCTGTAATTTTTCCAACGGCTTTAACATCATTACCGAATTGAAGTCCTCCTTCCCTTACATTCGGACAAGATACATTTATTTCAAACGCCTTTATTGTATCTTCTTTTGTAAGAATTCCCGTGCATTCGACATATTCTTCATAAGTGCTCGCAGCAATGTTACATATTAAAGGAACATCAAATTTTTTAAGGAAAGGAATTTTTTCTTTTATAAATTCTTCAACACCGATATTTTGCAAGCCAATTGCATTCAACATACCTGATGGAGTTTCAACAATTCGCTGTGGCTGGTTGCCTTTCCTCGGTTTAAGACTAAGAGATTTTGTAACAATGCCGCCAATAGAATTCAGATCAATGAACTCAGACATTTCATTTCCGTAACCAACTGTACCTGAGGCTAATAAAACCGGATTTCGGAATTTAAGAGATCCGATTTGAACGGAGAGATCAGGCTTTTTCATATTATAATATCCCTGATATTAAAAACAGGACCATCCTTGCATACAAGAAGATATTTATCCTGATTGTTTGAGGATTCAATCGGGCATCCCTGGCAAATTCCGAAACCGCAAGCCATCACACACTCGGTCGAAGCTTCACATTCGAGATTATGCTGAAGACAAAATTCTTTCAATGTACTTAACATAGCGTTTGGACCACAGGCAAAGATTTTCACTTTTTTAGAGTTAAAGATATCCACATTCTGAGCAAGAAGTTCCACTACATTACCCTTAAACCCCAAAGACCCATCATCTGTGGAAACCTTAATATTCTTCATTCCATAGGTTATAACGTCGGAAAATGTTCTGCCCCCGATGAATGAATGTATATTTTTTTTATTATTTATTATACGCTTTAGATAGGGAAAAGGAGCAACACCTAAACCTCCGGCTACAATAACTGCAATATCATAATTGCCATCAGTATTAAAACCTCTTCCGAGTGGACCGAGAATGTCAATTGAATCTCCCTTGTGTTTGCCTGCAAGAGCTTTAGTGCCTTCTCCTAAAATATTAAACATTAAAAAGATATAATCGCCTTCAACGTCGCAAACGCTAAACGGTCTTCTTAAGAGCGGAAAAGGGATTTGAGAAACTCTTATGTTTAAAAACTCACCGGGTTTTATTATTGAAGCAATACCGGGAGAGAATATCTTTAACAAAAAAATATCATTATCTAATTTTATTATTTCTTCAACAGGCGCGTTGGTTAAGAACAAATTTTACCTTTCATTTCAGGTAACTGAAACCTTTTATTCTTGCAGAATTACAAATGAGTTTTAAGGCAAGTAATAATCTGTAAAACAAAATACTAATTTTTTCTAACGGTATATGTAAATTTAATTATTCTTTTGATTATTTACGAATTTTAGTTTTCCACCAATCAATAAACATTCGATTTTATTTCCTTTTAAAGTTAGCAAGTCTTAGACAAACCAAATCCTGAATATTTTCTGCTAATTTAATTGGCACATTAAAATTATTAATAATTATAGTAAATGCGACAGGTTCATTATCGCCTGTAAAAGCATACCCGGAAAGACTTCTTACATATTCCAGGAAACCGGTTTTTGCCCTGACTTTATTCTGCGCAAGAGTATTTTTCATCCTTGTACCTAATGTCCCGTCAACCCCTGCAATAGGCAATGAATTATAAAATGGAATAAAGTATTTGTTCATAAACATATAATTTAACAATGCAACAATACTTCTCGGCGTTACCAGGTTTAGCTGCGAAAGACCGCTGCCATCTGTCATTACAAAGCTTTCAGGATTAATTCCCACATCACTTAATACTTTTTGAATTGCTTTTACACCGTTTTCAGCTGTCCCATGCCCTTCTTTTTCCAGCCCAATAACTTTTAAAAGCTGTTCGGCAAAAAAATTAAGGCTGTTCTTATTAATGACCTTTATTATGTCTTTTAACGGCAGTGAATAATAAGCAAATAGAAATTCTATGTTAGAATAATCAATAGGCTTTTCAAGATCATCAATATCGACTGCATAACCATTGATTTTTATACCTTTCTTTTCCAGAACTTCCTTCAATACCACAACCGAATATTGAGTGGGATTATTTATTGTAGCAAATGTTTTTACTGAATCCGTGCCTCTTTTAATAGTCCCAAAAACATTTATAACATTTGTACCTCTTTCCCTGTATACATCAATCGAAGTGATTGAATCTCTTGATACAACACGAACATCTTTAATAAGAACTATATACTTCGTATCCGGAGTTATGTTTACCTTTGGTTTTCCACTTTTTTCATCAACAGTAACAACCAGGTCCACACAATTATCGTTAAATGATAATGCTCCTGATGGAGAACTATACCAATAAGATTCATTATCCCAGACCCATCCGTTTCCAAGACCAACGTCGTCAAAAAGATTATCGTCTCCTACAATATTTCCATCAATTTCATCTATGCCTAATTTTAATAAACTATCTGCCCAGTCGTTGTATACTTTATACATATCACTGTTAAAGAATCTGCCTGAAATTGTCGGATCGCCACCTCCCTGAACAATAAGGTTTCCCTTGAGAACCGAACCATCAATTTGCCCGTTTGCATAAATCAATGTTGAGAATTTATATTCATTACCAAGCAGTAATAATCCCGCAGAAGTGGTAAACAATTTCATGTTTGAAGCAGGACGAAAAAGTTTATCCTCGTTTCTCTTATAAAAATACTCGCCTGTTTCAAGGGACTGTATTACAACGCCCCAGTATGCGTTATTGAAATTAGGATCATTAAAAATATCATCTAGCTGTGACCAGAATTCGTGGATATTCGAATAAGAAAACTCCGGTAAGGAATCAATTTTTTTATTGAGAGAATCCTGAGGATAACAAACAGTCGTTAGCAAAAAGAATGCAAGCAGGATTTTGTGAATGTTATTTAGCATAATTTTTAAAAACTCCCTCGATTTCAGTTTTAGATAATTTACGATAAGAGCTAAGGGGAACATCGGCAGTAAACCCGGCAAAACTTTTTCTGTTTAGTCCCGTCACATAATATCCTAAAGCTCCAAACATCTTTTTAACAAAATGATTTCTGCCTTCAAAAGTAGTAATCCTGGCAACTTTTTTGTTTGGGCTCAAAAGAGATATTTTAACAAAAACTCCCTTCCTACGTTCAATAAAAATTCCTTTTAACAACTTTTCAATATCTTCGTTGGAAAGAGGTTTATCAAGCTTAACTTCATATTCTTTAGGTACTTTATTACGGGGATGAGTAAGAAGATTAGAAAACTCACCGTCATTCGTTAGAAGCAATACACCGGTTGTATTATAATCAAGCCTGCCTACCGGGAAAATTTTTTCATTCACTTTAATCAGGTCTACCACTGTTCTCCGTTTCTTCTCATCATCTGTAGATGTTATAACACCAGCCGGCTTATTAAGAAGAAAATAAATATGTTTTCTCGGCGTTATCTTTTCCCCATCGAGCATTACTGAATCCTGCTCACTATTTACCTTGTAAGCAAGTTCTTTAACGACTTTGTTGTTTACAGTTACTCTCCCCTGTAAAATATATTCTTCGGATTTTCTTCTGGATGTAATTCCGCTGTCGGCAATGTACTTGTTAAGTCTGGTCAGCATTTCCTTCTTCACTAATTTCATTTTCCATAGAATCTTCCAAAGCATTCATCATTATCTTCCTCTTTTGCTCGATAAAATCCTCGTCGTTCATTATTTCTTCAATTTCACGCGGCTTGGGTAAATCACTTAATTTATTCAAACCAAAATATTTCAAAAATTCCGGTGTTGATGAATAAAGCAAAGGTCTGCCGACACTTTCTGCTCTACCGGATATATTAATTAGATTTTTCTCAAGAAGAGTGTTCAGTATATAATCCGAATTTACACCCCTGATCGCTTCGATTTCGGGCTTAGTAATTGGTTGCTTATATGCTATTATTGAAAGAGTTTCGAGTGCTGCCTGGCTTAATCTACGTTTAGATTTTTCTGAGGACAGGTAACCGACATATTTTGAATACTCCTTTGTTGTAGCAAACAGATAGCCGTTGGCAATTCTAAGTATGCGAAATGATAAACTTTGCAGCTCATATTTATTATTAAGCTCATCAACACAACTTTCTATTTCCTCGGAAGATATTTGCGTATCATCCCCGTCAATTCCTTTTACAGCTTTTATAATTTCAGCAGCAGACAATACATCATCCGAGGAAAATATTAAAGCTTCTATCACCGATTGATATATATTATCCAATTTCATCTCCCTTTAAGATTAAAAAATCGTTAAAGTCAGGAGATTCCTTTATTTTTATTCTATTCATCTTTACAAGTTCAAGTATTGCAATAAATGTAACGATTATTCTTATCTTTTCCTTCATATCGCTAACGAGTTTCAAAAAATTAATTCCCCGGGCTTCACCAATTTTATTGAGAATAAATAAAATCTGTTCGTCGATAGTTACATTAATTTTACTGATTTCGTGTACCGGTTCCTCTTTGATGCTATTGAGAATATTTTTAAAAGCTTTTGCAAGATCATAAACAGTAACATTCTTAAGAAGTATATCGAACTCAGGAACAGATACTTTTTCATCGGCTGAAAAATTTCCCCTGTAGCTTACTTTTCTCTGGTCCGATTCAAAATATGCCAGTTCTTCCGAAACTTCTTTATACCTTTTATATTCCAGCAAAGCTTTAACGAGCTCTGCACGCGGGTCGATTTCTTCTCCCTTTTCATCCAGCTCGCGCGGCAACAGCATTCTTACCTTAATATGCATTAAGGTAGAAGCCATAAGGATGAAATCCCCCGCTACTTCAAGATCGAGCATCTTAATTAAATTAACATACTCCAGAAATTCTTTTGTTATCCTGGATATTGGTATATCATAGATGTTTAATTCGTCCCTCTTAATGAAAAAAAGCAGAAGGTCTAATGGTCCCTCGAACTGGTCTAATTTTATTTTGTACAATTTTAACCCAGTTTCATTTTGGTTCTTACGTCGTTCATAGTCTCCCCGGCAGTAACTTTAGCTTTCTTTTCACCATCAGCAAGTATATCTTTTACAATATCAATATTCTTTTCAAAATAATTTCTTTTTTCTATTATAGGTTCAAGAAAAAGAGATATTTTTGCTGCGCAATTCATTTTGCAATCAACACAACCTAAAGCACCCGACCTGCAGCCCGCATCTATTTCCGGTACTTCTTCCTTATTAAATTTTTTGTGATATGAAAAAACAAGACAAATATCAGGATTACCGGGGTCACCTTTTCGTATTTTTTTGGGATCCGTTACAGCCTTTTTCATTTTAGCTTTAACTGTTTCCGGATCATCAGAAAGAAGAATAGTGTTACCCAAAGATTTACTCATCTTGGCGCTGCCGTCAAGTCCTTGCAATCTTGCAAACTGTGTAAGAAGCGGAACAGGCTCAGGGAAAACATCACCATACTGGCTGTTAAACTTTCTCGCAATCTCTCTCGTGATTTCAACGTGAGGAACCTGGTCTTCACCAACAGGTACTGCATCACCTTTATAAAGCAATATATCGGAAGCCTGAAGAACCGGGTAACCGAGATATCCAAATGAAATATTTTCAATATTCAATTCCCTCACCTGATCCTTCAAAGTAGGATTTCTTTCAAGCCTGCTGGTTGTAATAAGCATCCCAAAAATTAAAGCTAATTCAGTATGCTCTTTAATTTGCGACTGGCGAAACATAGGGCTTTTCTTCGGATCAAGACCTGTTGCAAGCCAGTCAATAAGCATATCAATTGAATTCTCATAAATATTTTCAATATTTAAGTCCGTAGTTAGAACATGGTAATCGGCAATAAGATGATAACTCTCATATTCATTCTGAAGCTTTACCCAGTTTTCCAGAGCCCCGACATAATGCCCGATATGCAGTTTCCCGGTCGGACGCATTCCGCTAAGTATTCTTTTTTTCCGCATAGTGTAAAAAAATATAATAAACAGGTTTGTTAAAAATAACAATATTGATTTTAATTACCTCACACACGAAAAGAAAAAAAGAGAGTATTATGATAAGTAAAGATATGGTTTCCAGTTTTCGTCGAGTTTACCTACGACATTCTTGATGAACATTATGTGGCTTGGTTTAAATGGTCTGTAGAGCATTTCCATCCTTGCTTGTACAGGAGTTCTGTCTCCCTTCTTATTGTTGCATAATGTACATGCACAAATAAGGTTTTCCCAGGAGTCAGTCCCTCCTTTTGCTTTCGGTAATATATGATCAATAGTTAAAGGAAGGTCACTTCTTCCGCAATAGGCACATTTATAATTGTCCCTTCTCAAAATATTTTTTCTGGTAAGAACGACTTTTTTATAAGGTACACTAACGAAAAAGCTTAAACGGATTATACTTGGCCATGGAAAGGCTTGATTAACAGTTCTTAACATCTTCCGTTTATCATCAAGAACTAATTCGGCTTTCCCCAGGTACATTAAAACCATGGCTTTTTTAATATTACAAACAGTCAAGGGCTCATAACTCTGGTTCAAAATTAAAACCTTGGCATTGAGCTTGCCGTTAATGCGTTTCGAGGGTTCGAAGACCTACTCCTTTTTTTGATTACTATATTTGATTGCTATATATATTCTCAAAATAATTCTTACAATTAAAAGTAATATCCCAAAAGAAACAAAATAAATAAACCACCCGGTTGGAACCGACCTGGTTAACATTAAAACAAGAAGAATAAAAACAATAATTAAAGAACTATAATTGAAGAAATCATAATACTTTTTGTACAACAAGAGATACCTTTTTATGTAACATGAAAAATATTAAACATTATGAAAAAGTATTGGCGTAAAAAATAACGAAATAGGAAGGAAATTTCCAATATAATTTTATACCGGATTTACTGAATTATGTGATTTTATTGATTAAAGAGAGCCGTTTTTGTAAACAATTGCAACACAGGCAACATAGTCCCTTGAATGGCTCATAGAAATTTTGAGGTCTTTGTCTTTTGAAAGAAATTTTTCAAGGTTTCCTTTGAATTTAACCTCGGGCATTCCGTTAGGAGCGTTTATTATTTCCATATCCTGCCAGCTTAATTCACTGTTCCAGTTAGATGATATGGCTTTATATATAGCCTCTTTAGCTGCAAACCTTGCTGCGAGATGCTGGTATTTATTTTTTTTTGAAAGACAGTATTTAATTTCATTTGCTGTATAGACTTTATGCAGGAACTGATCACCGTAATCGTCTATGCTTTCTTTTATCCTGTCAATCTCGATAATATCTATCCCGATTCCGATTACCATTTAAATTCTCAGTTTTAATTAAAGATTAAAATAACAGAATAAAAATAAAAAAACTTACCCTAAGTTTTGTCGGGAAGGGATTGTGAAGCAAGAGATATTCATTTAATCATTTAAAGTGAGGCTCACCTTTGAGGTGAACCTCACTTCCTTAATTTTATTTAATTAATATCATTTGTTTGGATTGACTAAAAAGAATCCGATTGTTTTGGAATGCAGTTATCCTGTAAATATAAACTCCGCTGCTTAGGCTGGATGCATCAAATGTTATTTCATAAATACCGGCTGGTTTTTGTTCATTGATCAAGGTTGTTACTTCTCTACCGAGAATGTCAAACACTTTTAACATTACGAAAGACGGATTGGTTATTTCATATTTAATTTTAGTTGATGGATTAAACGGATTCGGGTAGTTTTGGTATAATACAAAGTCTTCGGGAATGATATATTTTTCATCTTCTACATCAGTGATCATTTCTATTTCATATAACCCCTGTCTTGTAGTTCCAAAAAAGAATTTGCCTGTATTATCTTTTTTTATTTCAGTGATACGGTTTCGATCCATAATCGGTTGCGGATAACCCGACCAGGATTCCCCATAATTAGATGAGATATAAACACTATCTGCACCTCCAATTACTAACCCCTTTTTATCTGCATATATACTAATAAGATTTTCTCTAAATAATGTTTGTTCCCAGGTTTTGCCATCATCTGTAGAACGTATTATTCCTTCTAATCTGGTAGGATCAGCCAAAAATACATAGTTATCAATTGCGAATATGTTATTGTTTGATTTGGGAGTAGAAAAACCTGTAAATATTGAATCAATTATCTCTCCAAAATTTGACAGCTTGAAAAGATTGTTATGTGGAAAGACT
The DNA here is from genome assembly GCA_001802795.1 of Ignavibacteria bacterium GWC2_36_12. Lineage (GTDB taxonomy): Bacteria > Bacteroidota > Ignavibacteria > Ignavibacteriales > Ignavibacteriaceae > RBG-16-34-14. Next base: position 38,011 of record MGZZ01000089.1, read on the forward strand.
GCACCAAGACCAAGTACCCAAAGATCCTGGTTATTTAAACACATTGAATTACAAAATAAAAAGGTTGTAACAGGCAGAATATCCCAATGTAATCCTCCGTCAAAAGAGCGTCTTAAATTTCCTTCTATTGCAGCAAAAACTGTATCATCATTTACTGCAAGCACATTATAAAGTATAAATGACGTGTCCTTGGCAATATTTATATATGACCAACTCTGTCCTAAATCTGTTGACTTATATAAACCGGCAAAACTTGTAGTTGAAAACGGCGCCGGAGCTGCAGCTGCATAAATATTACCCCCCGGAGTGATTGTTACTGCGTTAACATTCTGCAATCCCTTGTTTGTCCACTGTTTTGTTATGCGGTTATATTCCTGAACCCCTGAAGGCGTTGCAGCAAATATCAGACTGTCTCCACTGAACACAAAGTTGCTTACTTTAGAAATCGGCAGTCCTACCTGCTCGAAAAAATTGCTGTTATGTTTTAGTCTGTAGACACCTTCATTTTCAGAACCTGTGAAAATATCGTCCTGTTCATTAATTTTTAATCTGAACACCTGCTCATTGTAAATTCCTTCTGTATAATGATACCAGTTCTCTCCCATATCTGTTGTCATATACAATCCATCTTCTTTTGTACCTGCATAAAGATTTCCCTCAGAATCAAATGCCAGCGATAAAATAACTTTCCCTTCTAATCCCAACTGTCTCCAGTTTACTCCTCCGTCTGTTGAATACCATACTCCATCTCCATTATCATAGTAACCTGTTCCGCAATAGATATTATTATCTTTGTCAATCAGAATTGCAGCAACTGCTTTATCCGATAGAAATATATTTTGTGCCCACTTATCTCCATTATCAGAAGTTGCAAATAAACCCCAATGTGTCCCTGCATAAACAATGTTATTCGAGTCTGTTGCAAATACAAGCGGCGGAAGATTTTCAGATAATTCCCAGTTTTCTCCATAATCTGTTGAACGGTATAATTCATCATACTCACCATCTCCGGCAAACAATACCCCATCGTTACTCTGCCCGAATGCCCAGCATTCGCCTCCATTATATCCATTTCTTTTATTCTCCCAGGTTTCTCCGTTATCTTTTGAAAGATAAATTCTTCCCTGGTAGTTTGTTCCTGCCCATATATGGTCTTCTTCAGTTATGTAAATAGAATATACTTCAAAATCCTCAAACTGAGTTTCTATTTTATTCCAGGTATCCCCATCATCTGTAGATTTGTATAGACCTGCATAGTAATCAAATATGTTTGGATACACTCCCGCATAAATCTCTCCCTTAGAATTTATAGCAATATCACCAATAATGCCTCCCATTGGGCCACCAGTGTGTTTCCAAACCAACTGCTGGGCGGCAGATGTAGTAATAAATAAAATGAACAACATCGCTATCAATGCCAATTCATATTTTTTCATCTCTTAATGCCTCCATTTGAGCTTTACAAGTTATTATAACAGACCTCGCCTTAGTGAGGTCTGTTATAATATATTTATTCCTGATTAAATATTATATGACATTATTTTGCAAAAAGCATTTTTTTGCTAATAGAATGACTATTTGTACGCAAAATATAAAAGTATATACCGCTTGATAATTTCGATGCGTCGAATGAGACAGAATAAACTCCCTCTCCTTTCATTTCGCTTACCAGTTCAGCAACTTTATTGCCTAATACATCGTAAACATTTAAAGATACAAATGAATTTTCAGCAATGGTATAGCTTATTTTCCCAATTTTTTTCTAAAAAATATCTGCATCAACTTTTAACCCGTCATCCTTTAGCTGCTCTATCATGATTTTTGTAAGCTCGTTCAGTTGCTTTAAAGATTGAGAAAGGTCATCATAAATTTTTTCATCGTAAATAATTTTCCCCAGGTTATTCTGCCGGTTTTTAAGTTCATCAGTAAATATATTCAGCTTGGCAAGCAGGCTGTCAGTATTGCTGAGTACTGACTGAAGCCCTTTTACAGAAGTGTTTAAGCTTTCTTTATTCTCATTTATAAATTTCTTTGTTTCCTCGGTTAACTCAGCAGTATTTGCTGTCAGTTTCTTAAGATTATCCCTGTTTTCATCAATAAGGATATTCAGCTTTCTAGTTACTTCGCTCAGGTTAGACATAGATGATTTTATATCATCATTAAGCTTTTTATCACCAAGATAATTATTTAACGATGTTAATGTTATTTTAAGATCGGATATGGTAGAGGAAATATCCTCCTGGAATGTTCCGACCATCGACATTACGTAAGGAATATCCGCATAAAAAGTTCCGGCTTGTACCTGGCTATAATCCAAAAGCTTACCCGATGAGCCGGGACTTATCTCTACCTTTTTCCCTCCCATTAAATCGAGCATTGACACTGCAAAACCCGCATCTTCTTTTAGCACAACTTTATTATCAATCTTTAAAGTAACAACTACATTCTCACCTTCTATTGCCAGATCTTCAACAAAACCTTTACGGACCCCGTTCACAGTTACGGCATCTCCAATTTCAAGTCCTGCAGTATTAGAGAATTGCACTTTAACCGTATTTTCTGTAGGAGTTATGCTGAAATTCTTAGCCCATCCTAAAATCCAGAGAAGAATAATTACTCCCAATAAAACAGTAATTCCGACTCTTATTTCAGTCTTTTTTTGATCTTTCATAATCTTTCAGGTTTATTAATTCTTTAATTCTGTTCAGGTTATTTTGAGTTATCAGAGTATCTGTTACAATCACCTTGATAGAATCGATTATCCAATTCAAATCACCGGTGTTTATTTCTTTGGTTTTCGAAATTTTATCTTTAAGATATTCCTTTAACAAAAATCTCAGAGAATCTTTTTCGGGAGTTTCTCTTATATAATTTAATTCATCATCAATCCCACCAACAATAAGATCGCTGATTAATTTTTTACCGGGATTAATAACAACATCGTCAAGATGATTCTGCAAAATATAAAGTATTGCTGCAATAATTATAGTAAGAACTATTATTATTTTTATGAAGCAACCCTTTTTCATCACTCGGCACTTACTTTTTCTATAAGGACTTTATTAATCCTTTTCTTTGAAACTTCTTTAACCGTAAACTTAAAGTTTTCCAGGTTAAAATTATAACCTTCTTTCGGGATATGCCCGGCATTATTCAGTACCAGACCCGCAAGAGTTTCGAAATCATCATCCTCCTGCGATATGTTCGTATTAAGCAACTCATTCAGTTCATCAATCGGGATTTTACCCATCACTATAAACTTATTATCATCAATTTTTGAAACCGGGTTTTCCTCTTTATCGTATTCATCCCTGATTTCACCTACAATTTCCTCGATAATGTCTTCCAAAGTTATAAGCCCGGCGGTGCCTCCGTATTCATCAACAACAATTGCAATGTGCATTTTCTTATCCTGAAACTCATACATCAAATCATTTATTACTTTGGTTTTAGGAATAAACATAGCTTTGCGGACAATTTTCATAATATCAAATTCGGAGAGGTCTTTTCTTTTTATGTATGTAAGAACATCCTTCGCATAAACAATTCCGATTATATCATCAAGATTATCTTTGTAAAGAGGAATTCTACTGTGTCCTGAGTGTTTAATTAAATCGACAAGTTCTGTAAAAGTTATGTCAGTAGGAACAACAGTCATATCGACGCGTGGGGTCATAACTTCATGAACCGTTACAGATTTGATACTGACAATACTTTGTATTATTCCGTGTTCCTCCTCCTCTAAAGTTCCAATTTCATGTCCTAAATCTGCAAGTTCGGTTATTTCTTCAGTGGAGATAGCAGCCTTACCCTTGTCAAATTTCATTTTAGAAACTATTACCCTGATCAACTCGGTAAGAGCCTCTGAAACGGGATAAATAATCACGCTAAACCAATAAAGAGGAATTGAAGCAAGCTTTGAAAAAGTCAGAGGATTTTTAGATGCCCATACTTTAGGTGTTAATTCTGAAAAAAGAATTATCAGGATTGTTAAAATTATTATTTGAAGACTGAGAACTAATCCTTCCGAAAGATTAGTGTTATTGTGTATATCGAGAGCAAGTGAAACGGCTACAATTGATGCTGATACATTGACTACTGTATTCCCTACGAGTATAGTTACAAGCAATCTCCGTGGATGGTCTACAAGATTTAATAAATATCTTCCTACGAGCGGGCTCGAGTCTAAATTATTTTTAAGTTTTCTTTTGTCAAGTGAAAACAAAGCAACTTCACATCCTGAAAAAAAAGCGGAGAGAAACAAAAAGACAAAAAGAATTATAATTCTAAAGGACCAGTCAATATCCAAGTAATAATTAGTCCAGGCTGTTAAACATTCTATTTAAAAAGGAAGATCGTCATTGTCTTCAATATTCACGTCGGTACTCTGAGTCTGCTCTTCAGCTTCCTGCGAAACTCCGGAAGCATCAAGAGGAATCAAACGTTCGGAAACTACTTCAGTAGAATACCGTTTAACGCCTTCTTTATCTGTGTAATCACGTTTTGATATTCTGCCTTCAACATAAAACTTTCTTCCCTTTTTCAGGTTTTCTTTCATATAATCCGACAGGTTGAATGAGACGATATTATGCCAGGTAGTTTCATTAACCCAGTTTCCGTCTTTTCCTTTATAACTGTTGCTTGTTGCAATAGTAAAATTAGTAACTGACAAATTATTTGTTGTAAACCTTGTTTCTGCGTCTTTGCCCAGGTTTCCAATAAGCATAACTTTATTTAACGAAAAAGCCATTATATCCTCCCATCTTTTTAAAAGGTTTAGATTGTTTTTAATTTAAGAATTAAGAATAAGAAAATCTATTTTCGAAGATAATATGTTTCCTCGATTTATAATTAACAATTACTTTAGGTTGTAAAAATTACCTCCGATACTTACCGCAAATAGACTACATTCTTCAATTAAGACATTCAAAGATCAAAAGTAATCAAAAATCTTATACAAAATCATCTTCTGGCAAAACAAATTTTCATAAAAACAATTCTTTTCGTTGCACGAATTTTGAACAAATTAAGCATATAATAATAATTCGCTGGAGTTAATTAGTAATGAATACGGGTCAATCGCTTTTAACAATAGGAGCTATGTTGATCTTATCTGTAACTGTTCTGAGAGTAAACAATAATATATTGAGCACTAATTCAATTCTTATGGATTCAAAATTTGGTGTTTTGGCAGTTTCTCTTGGTACCTCGATTGTAGAAGAAGCTAATAAAAAAGCTTTTGATTTGGCTGGAAGTGAAGATGCTATTGCAAGTGTTGATTTGCTTACAGCACCGGGAAGCTTGGGACCTGCATTTGGTGAATTTTATCCGGATTTTAATGACTTTGATGACTTTAATGGATTCCAAGATACAATTACCAATTTACCCTCAGCCGAATTCAGAATAAGTTGTAAAGTATATTATATCGAACCGAATAATCCAGATGTTAAAGTAAACTATAGAACGTGGCATAAAAAAATAGATGTTGCAATTACCAGCCCTAATATTGGTAGTAACGAGAGACGTGATACGGTAAAATTGTCTTCGGTATTCAGTTATTGGTACTTCAGATAAACAAAAGGTGAAAAATGGGATTTAGTGTTTTGTTAGATATTGTAGGCTCAATAATTATTGGTGGTGTCTTACTAAACATCCTTTGGAGAGTTAATGAAGCTACCGTTGCAAATACATATGAAAACAGCGGAGAATTATCCTTACAACAAAATTTATCAACTGTTGCGATGATAATTGAAAATGATTTTAGAAAGATTGGTTATTGTTCAAATTGGACTAAAATCCCTGACCCTGCAAAATCAATTATCCTTGCAGATAGTACAAAAATAAAATTTTTAACAGATGTTCAGTCAGATGGTGTAGTTGATACTATGTATTATTATTTAGGACCAGCAAGTGAATTGACTGTAACACAAAATCCACGTGATAGAGTTTTGTATAGAGTTATAAATAGTCAAACCCCTGTAGCTTCCAATCTTGGTGTAACTCAATTTAGTATAATTTATTTTAATTCCGGAGGGGATACAATTCTTTTCCCAATAACACAGCCTGGTGAAGTTTCTACAATGGAAATAAATGTTACGGTTGAAAATACTTTCAGAAGCATGGCTGATGAAGGAGATGTAGGATATAAAGGAAATTATAGTGGAGCTGATGAAGAATACCTGTATGCATTTTGGCGTCAGATTAGATTGGTTGCAAGAAATTTAAAAAACAGATAAGGAGAATTTACAATGGGTGGAAAAGCTGCTTTATTTTTAGTTATGGGTTTTAGTTTGTTGTTTATGGTGGTGGCGCAAAACTTTGGTAATATCTCTACGCGTGCAGTAGATAATATGGTTGATTACCACGATCAAACTGTAGTACATAACATTGCGGTTAGTGCGGCTAATATGGCTGCCCACAAGATATATCTTGATAACAGCTGGGTTACGGGTTTTCCTGAAACTAATTTCATGGGTGGAACTTTTGAGGTTTCAGTTGATATCATAAATGTTGTTCAGAATATAAGAAGAATAACTGCAACCGGAACATATAGAGATATTACAAACCAGGTAGTGGTTACTCTTTCTCCCAGCAGATTTTCTAAGTTTGCTTATTATTCTGAAAATGAAGAGGGAATTTGGTGGACTAGTAATGACACTGTTTGGGGACCTTTTCATACACAGGATCATTTTAGAGTTTCTCGTCATCCTACTTTTTATGGTAAGGCTACAACCAAAAAAAATCTGATCTATCAAAATGGTAAAAAGAATGATTATCCAAATTTCTTTGGTGGATTTGAAAAAGGTGTAAATCTTCCATTACTAACAGATGCTTTAACACCTTTAGAAGCCTTAGCAGACGATGATGGTTACAAATTTACAGGTGAGGATACTGTATATTTAACTTTTGATGAAGATAGTATTAAAATCAGGTATGAATGGAATAAACTTGATACAACAGTTCTTACATCTAGCTTAGCGCCTAATGGAGTTATTTTTGCAAAAAATTCTGTGGTTAGATTAAAGGGGAATGTAAAAGGTCAGTATACTATTGGAGTATCTGCATCAACAAGTGGTCAGGGAAAAGTCTATCTCGATGATAACATTGTTTATAATAAAGACCCCCGAACTTATCCAAATTCTTCAGACTTACTTGGAATAGTAGCTAAGAATCATATTTTAATAACTCAAAACGCTGCAAACAATGACGATATAACTATCCATGCATCAATTTATTCAGAGTCATATGGATTTGGAGCACAGAATTATGATACAAGACCTGTTAGTGGGGACATCAATTTATTGGGAGGTATTATTCAGAAGAACAGACAAGCCGTAGGTACTTTTAGCGGCACTACTATAACACATGGTTTTACTAAGCAATATAAATATGATGATAGGTTAATGATGATCTATCCTCCGGGCTTCCCGGGAACAGAAAGATTTGAAATTGTTTCCTGGTTAGAATAAAAGTTACTGATATAAAATGTTAAAAGGGCTCTGAATTTTCAGAGCCTTTTTTATTTTTCTATTGAAACGATCCAGGCATCCTTAAACTCTTCTTTCTCCCTTATCTGATTTCTTACAAGCTCAGCATCTTTTTTAGTAACAAATTTTTTATCCACTTGTACTACAAAAAGATTAACATCGCTGCTGTAAGAAACTGTTACCTCCCTTCCAAGCTTATTTTTACTTTCATCTGCGAAAAGTTGTGCCCTCCGCCTGGTAGTAAAAGCGCCTATCTGAATAAGAAAATAGGAATTTTCTTTTTCAAGGGATTCATTTTCTACTTCGGGTTTGTCTTCAGGACTATCATCAAATACATATATTTCTTCATCTTCACTTCCTTCTTCCTGACGTGTTTGCTCAATTGAAGAAGAGCACGAAGTTAAAGAAAACATTAAAGACGTAAATAATAAAAATAAAATTACTCTTACCATTATAAACTCATGCCGGTTTTTATATAACGGAAAAATAAACAATTAATCCCTTATTCAATCGTGAATAATTCAGAACCTTTTTCAACTGCCTTCCCTTCTTTTGCCATTATTTCTTTTATACTTCCTGTAGCGGGCGAACGAATATCATTTTCCATTTTCATCGCCTCGAGAATTAAAACAGAATCACCTTGAACGATTTTTTCACCAACACTTTTTTTTACTTTAACAATCATTCCGGGCATTGGTGCTTTCACAGTAACTTTAGAATGTTGCACAGCCGTGGCACTTATCAGGCTTGTTGCTCTATCCTGAAGAACTGTACGAACTAATGTTTCAAATACCTGCCCCTTTAATGTCACAAAATATTTTGCATCCCCACCTGGTTTTACCGACATCAGGAAAGTTTCATTATCTATTTTTAATAAGTAAGTATTTCCGTTTAATGCTGATAAAGTATATTCGTGTTCCAGGTCATTTATTTTCAGTTTGCCGTTTTCACTGAACCCTATCTTCACCCTTTTCTTATTAACCGATACGATAAATTCATTCATTCAATAAATCCATCCACTTATTGGAGTCAGAATTATTGCCGTCAGAAAGAATTTTTTCGCTTAACGTGCTCTGTTTCTTTAGTATTGCAGAAAAGATAGCAGGGATTTTTTCCGTGGAAATTCTTTCAGGATTTTGAGATTTTTTGTTGAGAAATTTTCTCTCCACAAAGTTTATATCAAAATTGTTTTTAATGAAATCCTTATGTTTAAATATTTCCAAAAGAAACGGGATATTAGTAACCGGACCGGCAATATGATATTCAGCTAAGGCTCGTAACATGCGCTCAATTACAGAATTTCTATCGCTGCTGTAACAAATAAGTTTTGAAATTAGCGGATCGTAATAAAGGGAAATTTTTGAACCAGTCATGAAACCGTCATCTATTCTAACACCGGGACCAGCTGGTTTTATATATTCAATTATTTCACCGGTCGAAGGGAGAAAATCATTCAGAGGATCCTCTGCATAAATCCGGCTCTCGATTGCATGTCCTCTCACCTTTATATCTTTCTGGCTGAAACTTAATTTGTTACCGGCAGCAATCAGAATTTGTTCTTTAACTAGGTCAATCCCTGTTATTAATTCTGTAACAGGATGTTCTACCTGCAGTCTCGTATTCATTTCGAGAAAATAAAAATTCTTATTTTTATCCATCAGGAATTCAATTGTACCTGCATTATAATATCCACATGCTTTAGCAGCACTTATGGCTGCTGTTGTAATTTTTTTTCGTGTTTTATCATCAACAAAAACAGAAGGAGCCTCCTCAATTATTTTCTGATGCCGTCTTTGAATCGAACATTCTCTTTCATAAACGTGAACATAATTTCCATATTTATCAGCCAGTACCTGAACTTCAATATGACGGGGAGATTCAATATACTTTTCAATATAGACTTCATCGTTTCCAAAAGCTTTTAATGCTTCCCTCTTTGTCGCTTCAAAGGCAGAACCAAATTCCTTTGCGGAGGTAATTTTTCTCATCCCTTTTCCGCCGCCGCCGGCAGAAGCTTTTAGCAGAACAGGAAAACCAATTTGCTTACTGAAATGTATTCCTTCATCAGTATTGTTAACTGGTTCAGTTGTACCGGGAACAACAGGAACTTTGTTTTTCATCATCAATCTTCGGGCGTCTGTTTTCTTCCCCATTAAAGCCACAGACTTAGACGATGGTCCGATAAAAACAATTCCTTCATCTTCGACTGCTTTTATAAAATATGAATTCTCGGAGAAAAACCCATAACCCGGATGAATTGCCCGGGCTTTTATTTCCTTTGCGAGATTAATAATCTTTTCTTTATTCAGATAGGAAGATGATGCCTGAGATTCGCCAATTGAATAAACTTCATCGGCAAGAATTGTATGTAAAGAATGTTTGTCTGCTTCGGAATAAACTGCAGCCGAAATTATCCCCATATCTTTGCATGCTCTTATTATTCTTACAGCTATTTCTCCCCGGTTAGCAATAAGAATTTTCTTAAACAAAAAAGCCTCTGTTTATTAAAGTAAGAATGATAAGTATAACTTAAGATTTAAATTAGTTATTCAAAAATTTTTATTTGAGTTCCGCAATTGTAATTCCGTCGCCGCCTATTTCAATTGGAGCAAAATAAAAAGTTTTTACCCTGTTATGATGTAAAAGTATTTCCTTAACGGTTTTTTTAAGAGCGCCCGTCCCTTTCCCGTGTAAAATTTCTATTCTTTCTAACCCGGCAGCGTATGCATTATCAACAAATTTATTAACCTCGAATTCGGCTTCTTCGGGGCGTTCGCCTCTTATGTCGAGACGCATTTCTACTTGGAAATTAATAAATGAATATTCCCTCTCCTTTTTCTCTTCGATCTTTTTTGCCGAATGAATAAGATTTTGTAAAGGTACCTGCATTTTTACAGTGCCGACAAGCAGGGTTGCTTTTTTAGAATCGTGAAACATTTCAAGAATCTTTCCTGTAGTATTAGTTCCTTTTACAGAAACAAAATCCCCTACATTAAAATCTGTATTAATATCTTCAGTTGTTTCAGGGAGAATTGATTTATTTCTTTCTTTAATCTCTTTAATAATTTCCTGCGAGGATTTTATTATTTCTTTCTCCGCTTTTGATTCTTTTAGTTCTTTAACAATCTTTTCAAATTTCTTGTTGATGTTTCTTATATATTCTTCTGCTTCCTCTTTTGCTTTAGCAAGAATTTGTTTTTTATCTTTTTCGAGTTTCTCCAGGTTTTGCTTATACAAATTAGAAAGACCGCTTAACCTGAGGTTTTCTATTTCAACATTTTTTAATTTCTCCTCTACCAAATGAGATTTTGCTTCAATATCGACAAGGAATTTCTCTAATTTATGTTTATCCTTATCAAGATGTTCTTTTGCAAGATCGAGGAAACTATTTTCCAGCCCAATCCTTCTTGCTATTTCAAAAGCATAGCTGGAACCCGGAATTCCTTGCTTAAACATATAAGTCGGTTTGAGATTTTGAGAATCAAATTCCATCGCAGCATTTTCGAAACCATCCTGATCATGAGCTATTAGTTTTAAGCTTCCATGATGCGTGGAAGCAAAAACCAGCGCATTTCTTTTTTGTAACATTAAAAGCACTGCAACAGCTAGTGCAGAACCTTCGGAAGGATCGGTTCCTGTGCCTACTTCATCCAGCAAAACTAGTGAATCGGAATCTGCAGACAAAAGTATTTTTTTGATGTTAGATAAATGGGAACTGAACGTTGAAAGATCATCTTCTATAGATTGTTCATCCCCGATATCAACTAAAATATTATTAAACTTATGAAAGTTGGAATCCGGGCTTGCCGGGATATGAATTCCGCTTTGAAGCATTAATGACAGTAGTCCAATAGTTTTTAAAACAACGGTCTTACCGCCGGCATTAGGACCCGTAATTACAATTACATTCCATCCTTTGTTTTCAAGATTAAGGGGAACGGTTTTATCACGACCGAGTTTTTTAATAAGTATAGGATGCCTCGCATCCTGAATTACAATAGGTTTGCTTTTATCTACCTGGGGAAAGGAGCCAATTATCTCAATCGAATACTTAGCTTTTGCAAAAACTGAGTCGAGATAACCGATAGTATCGTGTGTGCTTTTAAGCTCTTCAGCAACAGAACCTATTTTTGCAGTAAGTTCTCTTAGTATTCTTTCAATTTCTCTTCTTTCTTCAAATGAGAGCGAAACTATATCATTATTCATCTCAAGGGTTTCTTCAGGCTCTATATAAACTGTTTGACCCGTAGCAGACTCAGAATGAATGAATCCCCTTATGTGTCTTTTGTGCTCAGCTTTTACGGGCACCACTACTCTGCCGTCCCTCAAAGTTATATAGTCTTCTCTAACTAATTCTTTTTCTTTTAATGCTTTGGTTATCCTGTTTACCAAACGAATAAGCTCTTCGTGTTTTTCCCTTATATCTCTTCTTATTTCTGCAAGTTTCGGGCTGGCGTTTTCTTTTATTTCGCCATTTTCGTTAATTACTTTTTGTATATGATGTTCAAGAACTTTGTCAACGAATAAATCATCTGTAAGTTTTAGTAATCCCGGAGCAACTTCTGAGTTTGATTTAAGATAATGGACAAAATTTCTCGAAGATATAATCAGTGATAATATCTCAAGTATTTTCTTGCTTTCAAGTACAGCTCCTTCAATTTTACTTTTTGAAAGAGATGTTTCCAGATCAGTTAGGTAAATCAGTGGAGGATGAATATCTTTTATAAGGATTTCTTTTGCCTCACTAACCAGGTTACCTTCTGTAATAAATTCGGGGGAACTGAATGATGGGGTAAGAGCCTGGACTATCTTTTTCCCCTTTTCTGTAACGCTATAAACAGATATATATTGAAGGATTTTAGGAAATTCTAATTTCTCGAGTACCGACTGTGAGATCATTGTAACGTGTCTTTATCTCTTATATATTCCTTTATTATTTCTTTAGGTTCAGCTTTATACTGGCTTACATATTCAATAGTTACAGGAATTAAATTATATATCTTATAATATAAAAAGGAATTCTCTCTCGATTCTTTAGCCGGGGTGTTAAAAATGTTAAGAATAATTAAAAACGCACTCACAAAGAACAATATCTGCATTGTTCCTACTAAGCCACCAACAAACTGATTAACAAAATTATTTACTTTATCAAATGGATGAATGTATCTTTTTAAGATAGAAAAAACAAAAATAATAACAAGGAAAATTATTACTCCGCCAATTATTTCAGAAAGGTAAATTTCAATTCCCGTAATAGATTCGATTATTTGCCCTAGCCATGAAGCATATTTAACAGCTAAAAAAACTGCAAGAATAAATCCAATTAAGCCGATCAGTTTTCTAATGAACCCGTCTTTATAGCCAAGCACAAATCCTATAAAAATGATGACTAATATTATTATATCAAAAATGTTCAAGCACTTCCCAAAAATTTTTCAACTTCCTGTTTAACTATTTTCCCATCTGCTTTTCCTTTAAGCTCTTTCATTACGAGCGGCATTAATTTAGGAAAATCCTCTTTGGATTTTGCACCCACCTCAGAAGCTATCTTCGCAATTTCTTTCTGTATTCCATCTACTTCCAGTTGTTTAGGCATATATTCCATTAATATGTCCAACTCCTTTTGTTCTTTATCAGAGAGATCATTTCTTCCGGCATTTTTATATTGTTCGATAGATTCTTTCCTCTTTTTAACTGCTGTACTGAGAAGCTTTATTTCCTCCTCCGGATTAAGTTGTTTGTTATTGCCGCTTTTTTCAAACTCAAGAATTAATGCACGGATAGAACGAACGGTTTCCAGTCTTACTTTATCTCCGCTTTTCATTGCAGTTTTCATATCCCCAGTAATTTTCTCTTTAAGATTCATATTCACCTCATAAATTGAAAAAGGCAGGTTAAAATTATAATAAAACCTGCCTTAACATCTAAAGTATTTTTATTTTTTAATAATTATTTAAATCTTAACTGTAGCTGAATAATTTATTCTTAAACAATAAGCTTTTCTTAACTCCTGCTGAATATCGGTAACAAATCCCATATCGGAACCTTTATCGACTCTTAACGAAACTATTATATTGGGTAAACTCTGACGTTTAGCATACATTATAGATTGGACTTCGTTCATTTTAATTATACTGTCATTAACCTGGATTCTTTTATCTTTACCAACCCATATATAAGAAACCAACCTTTTGTTTTCTATTTTTTCTATAGCTTTAGCTTCAGGCAGTTTAAATTCAACAAGTAAATCTACCTCTCGAAGTGTAGTGACAACCATAAAAAACATTAATAACATAAACACAATGTCGGGCATCGAGGTAGTGGGTATTTCCAGTTTTACCTTAGCCCTTTTCTTTTGAAATTCCATTTATGACACCTTAAATTTTATTTTTTAACAGCTTCAGGCTCTGCAAGCGAAATAATGATAGGAACTTTGTCTTTTACAATTTCCTGGTCTTCAACACTAAGATCATTGAACTTATTTCCATAATTAGACGAGGAATATTCATCTCTTACTTCAAAATAAGCCTGCTTAATCTGATCCAAAGCCTGAATATAAGCATTATAGTTTGTCTTACGATCTGTTTTTACGGAGACAATTAATTTCTTATTTGATGGTAGTTCGATTTTCGAAACTATTCGGGGCTTGAGATTATTCTTAACCTGGAAAATAGAAGTTGGATTTCCATCAACAAGTACATCGCCGTTTTCATTTATCAGAACCGCAGCCATACGATCTTTAGGCACCTCAACAGTCTCAGGATCCTCTATGTATTCGGGTAACGTTAATCCTATTCCGGTATCAACATCGATTATTGTAGATACAAGAAAAAATAAAAGTAACAAAAATGCTAAATCCGCCTGGGAAGCTGTGGGAATGTCTACTGATCTAACAGTTTTTTTCTTCAATAAAGCCATATTTTATCTCTATTTAATAACTATAATTTCTTTTCTTGATGCATTTGATACAAAGTATCAATCAACTCAACCGAGCTCTCTTCCATTCCTGCAACAAGCTTGTCTATCTGGGCAATAAAATAATTATAGAACACCTGTAATATCATTGCTACCACAAGCCCAAACAAAGTAGTTAAAAGAGCTATAGCAATACCTTCTGCAACGATAGAAGGCGAAATCTGAGCCGCTTCCTTTATAGCATCAAACGCTGCAATCATTCCCTGGACGGTTCCGGTAAAACCTAACATGGGCGCAAGTGTTATGAAGAGTGAAATCCATATTAAACCTTTTTCCAGGAATCCCATTTCTATGCCGCCGTAAGTCATAATGGCTTTTTCTGCAGCTTCTATACCTTCATTTGCTCTTAACAAACCTGCTTGAAAAACAGATGCTACCGGTCCTCTTGTTTTTGAACAAACGTCCATGGCAGCCTCAACGCCTCCGGTTTCAAGAGCTTTCTTAACTTTAATTATAAAATCTTTTGTATTTACGCGGGCACGGGATAGTGTCCATAACCGCTCTAAACACAAAGCTAACCCTACAACTAAACATCCTAAAATCGGATGCATGAAAAAACCGCCGTCGTTATATTTTTGTGTTAACCAGTTTAGTGCCCCTTCACTTTGAGCCTGAGCAATGACATTCAATGTACTTAAAATAAATGTTGATAAAACCATATAAAGTATCCTCCAGATGATTATTGTTGATGCTATAGATAGAATGAAAACCGCATAATTTTTGAAATATATTTATGTTACAATAAAGATTTTGAAAAACAAAGTCAACCACATATTTTCTTGTTAACAATCAGAAAAGACATTATATCTGAAACCTATGAGTAAGATTAATGATATTGCCGGTAATGAAATTATAGTTATTAAAAATGCTGCTTACCAATTCTCCGATTTCTTTTGGTTTAATCCATTTCGTATAGTCTGCATTTGTAATCCATTCCCTGTTAGCAGGAGTATCAATTATTAATGGAGCAATTGCATTTGCTGTCATTTTTATTTCTTTCCCTTCTAAGGCAAGACTTTTGACAAGATGAATTAATGCAGCTTTCGAAGAGTCGTAAGCGGATTTCTTTTTCTCCGGATAAATACCTGTAAAGGCTGCAGTAAAACAGATTGAACCTCCAGCGGATTCTTTCACTATACCGGAAAAATGTTTTGCAATAAAAAAACTCGACTTAAAATTAATACCGATCATTTTA
>MGZZ01000090.1 GCA_001802795.1 Ignavibacteria bacterium GWC2_36_12
TGCAGTAATAATTAAAAAATACGGGTTTCATCTCAATCCTCTTTCAATGAATTTTATTCCGATGGTAATCGCAGGCATATTCCTGACATTACTTGGCTTTTTAATGGAGGATTTTTCGCAGCTTAAATTTGATTCCGGCGCAATTCTTTCTGTTCTTTATCTTGCAGTCTTTGGAAGTATTATTACATTCACATCATACTACTGGCTGCTCAAAAGAATCAATATTGTAATCCTTTCCCTGATTGCTTTTATTACCCCTATTGTAGCTTTAATGCTTGGCTATCTGGTTTATGATGAGCAGCTATCCTTAATGGATTTATGGGGCAGCGTACTTGTTTTAACCGGACTTCTTTGGGCAAATCTTGGGAACTATAAAAAACGTCCGGCTTGAATAGCGTAATATTGTCTGATTATAGATTTGGTTAAATTGTATTGACAAAAAATTCTTTGCAGGTAATTAATGCTTAATGTTATAAAAATCAGGAAAGCGACTTTTTACGGATATCATGGAGTGAGGTCTGAAGAACAGAGTGTCGGTGGAAAGTTTGAAGCTGATGTTGATATTTATACAGACTTCAGTCAAGCGGCAAAAGAGGATAGCCTTGGTAAAACTATAGACTATCATAAAGTTTATTCTTTTGTATATCATCTTGCTCTGGAACAGAAATATTATTTAATTGAATCTCTGGCTATGAAGATTGCTAATGAGCTTTTAAAAGAATTTAAATCTATACAAAAAGTTGCTGTGAGAATTAGGAAAAACAATCCGCCGTTGGGCGGAGTTGTTGATCATGTTGAAGTAGAAGTGATTAAGGAAAGAAACGAGCTGGCTTAGAGCAAAGGGCATAGGAGGTAAAATAAAAAATACTGCTTATATCGGGCTCGGTTCAAACAAAGGGGATAAATTAGATTTCTTAAGAAAAGCCGTAAAAAAAATTAATACGGATGAGAAATGCAGAGTAGAACTTTCTTCATCTTTATATGAAACAAAACCATTAGGGAATCGTAAGCAGGAAAATTACCTGAATGCCGTATTAAAAATCTTAACTGAATACTCTGTTATTGAGCTTTTTAGTTTTCTGAAAGGTATTGAAAAAGAACTCGGAAGAAATGAAACAGAAAGATGGGGCAATAGGGAAATAGATATGGATATACTTTTTTATAACGATTTAGTTTACTCAGATAGTATAATAACCATTCCGCATAAAGGAATTGCTAACCGTGATTTTGTGCTTGTTCCGCTTTGCGAGATTGATTCCAGCCTCATTCACCCTGAATTAAAGCAAAAAATTTGTGATATTAATGTTGCCGATTCTGAAAAATGTATAATAAGGAAATTACCAGATAAGCTTGAAACGGAAGAGAACTAATTGAACCAGAATTCAGAAATAAGATATATTGCCATCGAAGGGGTAATCGGGGCTGGGAAAAGCGCCCTGGCAAAGAAAATTAAAGATAAGCTGAATGCTGAATTGGTGCTTGAACAGTTTGAAGCAAATCCATTCCTCGAAAAATTCTATTCGGATAGAAAAAGATATGCTTTCCAGACACAGATGTTTTTTCTTATAAACCGGTTTAAGCAGCAGGAAGAATTGAAACAGGGGAATCTCTTTACCGAATATATTGTTTCAGATTATATATTTGAAAAAGACAGAATATTTGCTTATTTAAATCTATCCGGCGAAGAGCTGAAGCTTTATGAATCTATTTTTCCTTTGCTTGAAAGGAGCCTTAATAAGCCGGATTTGATTGTTTATTTGCAACCGAGTGTCGATAGATTGATTTATAATATTAAAAAAAGGGGAAGAAAAATCGAGAGAAACATTACGCGTAGTTATATTGAAGAATTAAGCGAGGCTTACAACAATTTCTTTTTTAGATACAATAAAACTCCACTGTTGATTGTTAACTCTACAGAAATCGATTTTGTGCACAATGAAGAAGATTTCAATGAACTATTTAAGCAAATATTCCGTGAAGACAGAGGCGTAACGGAATATTTTAAACCGGAATCGAGGCGGCTGTTATGATAAGGTTCTTTCTATACTTAATTGTTTTCTGGATTGTATATCAAATAGTAAAACGGGTGGTCAGGTTTCTTACTCCGGTATCAAGAGATTCAATACATACGCAGAATATCAAAAGAAATAAATCCGATTACAAAAATGTTGAAGACGCTGAATTTACCGAGATAAAATCTGAGGATAATAAGAAAAAAGATAATTAAGCCGGATGCCAGGAAAAAATATCTTCTCAAAATTAACTCTGACAATATTCAAAAAACTTTTTTCAGTTCAGGAAAATAAATCCCTTCACCTGGACGAGCCAAAAAGATTTTTAATTGTCAGGCAGCATAACCAGCTTGGCGATTTGCTTTCGGGGGTATCACTGTTTAGGGCAATAAAAGAAACATACCCGGAAAGCGATCTTACCTTGATTGTAAGCCCTTTTAATTACCCCGGTCTTGTAAAAAATAAATTTGTAGATAGACTTTTTGTTTTCGATAAAAAGAAAATATACAACCCTTTTTATTTTAAAAAATTTATAAAACTACTAAGAGAACAATATGATGTAGCAATTGTGCCGGTGGTAGTATCGATTTCTTTTACAAGCAACCTGATTGCAAGAATGTCAAATTCCAAAACAAGAATAGGTGCCAGGTATTTAAACGGGATGAGAAATGAAAGCGATTTTTTCTTTGACAGAAGAGTTACACTGGATTGGAGAATGCACCCCGATTCGAATGTTTCTGAAAGAAGCCTCGATATAGTAAGACCATTCGGTATTAATACAACCAACTATCGTTCGGAAATAAGTTTTAATGAAAATGATCTGAAAGAAGCTGATAAGTTTATTGCAAAAATTAGTGTTGAGGAGAAAGATTTCTTAATAGGGTTTCACGTGGGTGCGGGTAAACCTCAGAACAGGTGGTCTGCTATTAAATTTGCCGCGTTGATAAAAAAACTAAGAGAGAATTATTCGACCAAATTTTATATTACAGGAAGTTCTGCAGATAAAGAAATAATCAGGTTTGTCGAAGTAAACCTTCCTTTTAATGTAGCTTTTTTCATAAATAGGAAAATCTCTGAAGTTGCAGCACTCGTTTCAAAATCTGATCTTTTCATATCGAACGATACCGGGATAATGCACGTAGCCGGAAGTACAAACACTCCGCAGATTTCCATTTTTGGTTCCACTAATCCATTCAACTGGGCTCCTATCGGTGTCAATAAATATTTTGTCAGGAAAAGCGAATTGATTGATGACGTTTCCGTAGAGGATGTTTATAGTCTTTGTAATATTCTGCTGGCTAAAAGCAGAAAGGAAATAAATATTGCAAAGTAAGAATTATGCGGCAATCGATATTGGCACTAATTCTTTTCATCTTATTATTGTAAAAATCAAACAGGATGGCTCTTTAGTTATTATTGACAGGGAGAAGGAAGTAATTAGACTCGGCTCTCATCAAGGCGAGGAATTAAGTATAATCAGTCCAGATGAAATTGAGAGAGGGATTAATGTTTTAACAAGATTCAAAAAGCTTGCTGACTTTTATGAGGCAGAAATACGTGCTGTTGCTACAAGCGCTGTAAGAGAGGCAAATAACAGGAATGAATTTCTTGAAAAGGTCTTTGCAAAAACGGGGATTGAAATTGAAGTTATAGATGGAAAAAAAGAAGCCGCATTCATATATAAAGGCGTAAGAAAGTCTCTCTCATATAAGCAGAAAAAATTAATATGTTTTGATATAGGAGGTGGAAGCTCAGAAATAATCCTTGGGCGCAATGATGAAATTTTCTTTGGTGCAAGCATCAAAATTGGAGCTGTAAGATTAAGTAAAAAATTTTTCCCCGGTTATATCTTAACCGAGGGAGCAATAAATAATTGCAACAATTACATTGAAGAAATGATAAAAAATAATAAAGAAGTAAACTTTGATGAGAGCCACGATATTGCTGTTGGTGCTTCGGGAACTATACTTGCTGTTGCAGGAATGATTAAATATAGAAGATACGGGGGAAAAGATAAATCACTTAACGGGTTTGTCTTTACCAAACCGGAACTTGAAGAAGTAACAGGTGAAATTCTTAAAAGGAAAACTCCCGAACAAAGAGTCAATATTGAAGGGATGGAATATAAAAGAGCAGATATAATTCCTGCTGGTTTACTTATCCTTAATAAAGCCTTTGAAATCTTTAATATAAAAAAAATGGTTATATCTGAATTTGCTTTGAGAGAGGGAGTTGTTTTGAGTATGCTGGAGAAAGAACGAAACGTAGAGATAAAGTTCTAATTATTAAATAGGAGTAAGTAAGGCTCACCTTTAGAGGTGAACCTCACTTATGAATTTCATCTTTTATAGATTTCAAAAGTTTGTTGGGCAGTCACAAACCATTTCGTGACTGAATTACTTGAACCTGCCTTACCAATTTTTCCTTTAATTAGAGCCCAGCCGTAAGTATATTTACCAATCTAATTAAATGGAATAAATGCTAAACATCCGTAGTTTCTGTATAATTGCACACATAGACCATGGCAAATCTACTTTAGCTGATTGTCTTCTTGAAAAAACAGGGATAATTACAGAGAGGGAAGCCAAAGACCAGATACTCGACGATTTTGAATTTGAGTGAGAAAGGGGAATAACGAATGAAGCATAAAGGAAAGGATGGCACTATGCTGCAAAAATTTCAGAACAAACCAAATTCTGTTTCAGTTTAATTTCTACTCCGAAACTATTAATCTGCCAAAATAATTTTCCATTGGAATGAATTTCTTCTTGACAACCATCTTATGATTATTTAGATTTAGTCTAAATAATAATTACTTTCCTGAAGTTAAGTATGAGTAAGTTTAAGGCCGTCTTAGTTATATTTTTATTACCATTTAGTTTTATTATGTCTGAAGATAATAATGCAGATGAAGAATCAGCTAAAAAGGATACACTGATAAAAACTTATGATTTTCCCCAGATTGATATTATAGGCCGCAA
>MGZZ01000091.1 GCA_001802795.1 Ignavibacteria bacterium GWC2_36_12
AGCTACACTTTTGAACAAGGAGACGTTCTCGGGAGAAACGGGAGAATAGGAGTGACTTTTAATCCTGACAAAAATGAATTATATATCTCCGGCAAAGCTGTTACTGTTCTTAAAGGAGAATTAATTTTCTAATGTTCGGAATTGAAAAAGTCGATCTCACATTTTCAATAGACCCTCTACTCTTAATACTAGCAATTCTTTTATTCGGGCTCTTTACTCTTTTTGTTTACAGGTTTACAGTTCCAGTAATCAACACAAAGTTGAAAGCACTTCTTATATCATTAAGATTCATCGCTCTTTTACTTCTTCTCTTTGTAATTTTTGAACCTATGCTTACACTGACAAAGAAAATTATTATCAATCCTGTAAACTTCATATTTATAGATAATTCCCGTTCAATATTGATTGATGACGGAACCAACCGAGAACAAACTGTGAATGATTTTGCTTCTGAACTTGGGAAAGAGATAAATACAAATGAATTCGAAGCTTATACTTTTGGAAAGGAAGTAACTCAGCCAGGTTCAGAGGAAATAGAAAACTTAACCTTCACTGAGGGAAGTACAAACTTTTCAAACATTTTTTCTTCTGTTGGTGATCAGGATAAAAATATTTCATCAATAGTGATTATAAGCGACGGAGTAATTACAGAAGGATCAAATCCTGTTTTTACCGCAGAGAAGTTGAGTATTCCCGTTTTCACAATCGGTGTTGGAGATACCTCAAGAAGAAATGATATAGAAATCCGAAATGTCCTTTACAACGAATACATTTATGCTGAAACGCCAACTACAATACAAACAACGATAAGCAATACAGGCTTTGCAGACAGAGATATAAATGTTTCAATATATGAAGAGAATGTACTGCTTGAACAAAAGAAGATAACTTTAAGCAGAGAGGGTATTCAGAATATCGACTTCGAATATAAGCCGGTATCGGGCGGAGAAAAGAAACTGACGGTAGTTGCATCGGGATTAAACGGAGAATTTACCGAGGCAAACAATAAAAAAGTTTTTTATATAAATGTGCTTGGCAATAAGATCAACATACTTCTTCTCGGAGGAAGTCCTTCTCCCGATATTTCTTTTATCAAAGAATCACTTCAGAAGGATGAAAACTTCAGGGTCAATTCCTTAACTCAATTTGCACCGGGAAAATTTTTAGAAAAAGTTAACCCTCAGACTTTGCTGGATAGTGCAGATATTTTCTTTTTGATCGGTTTCCCTTCTAATGAAACTACCGGAGAGTTTTATAACAAAGTAAAAAACAAAATTGCAAATCAAAGTAAAGCGTTCTTTCTGTCACTCTCTTCGGGAATTGATTTTAAGAAGCTTAACGAACTACAAAAAGAATTGGCTATTAATATCAATATAAAGTCGGCATTTTACCGCGAGGTTCAACCAATTATCGAGAGCAACCAGGTAAAGAACCCGTTGCTGCAAAATAATTCACAGAACCCGATTGCAGTTTGGGAAAATCTGCCCCCGGTTTTTCAGCCTGATATTCAATTTACTAACAAACCGGAAAGTGAACTGATTTCCCGGACTAAAATGAATAACATACCTTCAAAAACGCCGCTGATTGTATCGAGAAAACTGGGAAACAAAAGATCAATCGCTGTTCTTGCAAAAGATATTTGGAAATGGAAACTTCAGACAGCAACTAAAAATCTCGATTTGTTCGACAGGTTTATTAATAGCTCGGTTAAATGGCTTAACACGAGTGAAGACCAAAAGCAGGTCAATATTAAAACATCAAAGAAAATTTATTCTCTGGGAGAAGAAGTTGAATTTATAGGACAGGTTTATGATGCAACTTTCAATCCTGTTTCAGATGCTGAAGTTAAAGTAAGCGTAATAAATAAAGGAGAGAAATCGGAAATTATTTTAAACTCAGTTGGAAATGGATTGTACGAAGGAACTTTCCAGACAAATAAAGCCGGGGATTATTCTTTTTCAGGTGAAGCTAAATCAGACAACCTGAAACTCGGAACAGATGCGGGTTCATTCAATATCGGGGAAGTTGATATTGAAATGGTAAACCCGCGTATGAATTTTGAATTCCTCAAATCACTTGCAGACAGAACAGGCGGAGAGTATTTCGATCAGAATAATTTTGCGGGACTTTTCCCTTTGTTGAAAAGAATAAATGAAAGTGCCTCAAAAGAAAAGATGTTAACGAGTGAAATAAATCTATGGTCAACTGAGTGGCTGATGGCTGTGATTATTTTGCTTTTTGCAATTGAGTGGTTTATAAGAAAGCGTGCGGGTATGCTCTAAGAAATTGAAAGATTTCAAAATTAAAAGATTGAAAGATTGAAGGGATAAATAGTTAATAGCCACGACTTTTAAGTCGTGGATAAATAATACAAAAAACATATGGGTTTCAACCCAAATTAGAAAATATGAATTGTGGCTAAAGCCAGATATTCCAACGTTATTCAAATCCCCGACCTGCCTTGCTGTCAGGCAGGCATAAATGTCGGGGCTACTAAATAATTGTTATTATTTTTTAATCTTTAAATTTTTAAATCTTGCAATTTTTTAATTACTCAATCTTCACATCGTTCTTCGATTTTTTCCTTCCGAGGTTTTGTCCGTCCTGTAATAAAAAACTCCTTCCAAATGAACCTGTCGTTTGCCCTGAGTGCATTAGTAAAATAAAACTTGCAGAAGATGAAAGAATCCATTCTGAGTTTGGAAGAAAATTTTCTTCGTCAGGGATTATTTCAGATTTTATTTCTCTTTTTGTTTTTGAAAAGGACAAAGAGCTTCAGCATATCATTCATTCGCTTAAGTACAATAAAAGATTTACAACCGGAAAATTTCTTGGAACAATTCTCGCCGAAAACCTGGGACAAAAAATAAAAGAATGGAAAATTGATTACATAATTCCTGTTCCGCTTCATCATCTTAAAAAAGCTGAGAGAGGTTACAACCAATCCTTTTACATTGCCAAAGGATTGAGCACAGGATTAGAGATTCCTGTTGGGAAAAGTTTTATTAAAAGAAAGAGATTTACAGAATCCCAAACTACAATGAACCTGAAAGAAAGACAGGAAAATATTGAAGGTGCTTTTAAAGCCAAAAGAAACTTAAACCTTAAAGGTAAAAATATTTTATTAGTCGATGACGTAATTACAACAGGCAGCACAATTGGTGAATGCGGAAGAGTTTTGTTAAACGCAGGTGCAAATAAAGTTTATGCGGTTTCTGTTGCAATTGCGGATTGAAGATTATTTTAGTAAAATTGACAAAACATTAAGATAAAATTCATAATTTGAACATTACAGAAAATGAATATGAAAAGATCATTAACCACATACTATCATTAATTGATAATAATGAATATTATATTACTCAACATGCGCATATAGAAATGTATGAAGAACTTTATACAATCGAAGATGTTATTTTAGGAATTAAAAATGGTGAAATTATAGAGCAATATCCCGAGCATAAAAGAGGTCCTTGTTGCCTGATAAGCGGAAAAACAAATAAAAATAGACCAATTCATATTGTGACAACAACGACACAAGAAAAATTAATTATTATAACAGTTTATGAACCAACAAAACCGAAATGGATTTCACCAACTAAAAGAGGATAGCCATGAAATGCACAATTAAAAACTGCCCCGGTGAATATGAAGAGAAAAATATTGTTCACACTGTCAAATACAAAGGAGATGTAATTGTAATTAAGAATGTCCCGGCATTAGTGTGTCAAATCTGCGGTGATGTTTTAATTAAACCCGATACTATCAAAATGATTGACAGAATTCTGAACAACAAATCGAAACCTGAACTCCAGGTACCATTATATGATTATTATTCATATACCAGATAATACTTTTCTTTTTTACAGATTTAAAAACAAAATATTCTATCCCTATTTCCTCAAACCTTACAATCGATGATGTAATTACAATCGGCAGTACAATTGGAGAATGCGGGAAGGTTTTGCTTAAAGCAGGCGCAAATAAAGTTTATGTGGTTTCTGTAGCGATTGGGGATTGAGATTTTAAACTATCTCATTTCTATTCTAAATATTTAATCGATTCTGAAATTGGGTGTTATATTTTTTTAACAACCTTTTATATCTAAAGTTTCTAATTATTCTATACCATTTGTTATCCGCTTCTTCAAATAAAGAATTAACATACTCATATAGAGTAGTAACACTTGTTTCAACTTTGATAACCCCTGTATTCCATACAAATTCATCATCAATTAAGACTTCAATTACAGGCGGATTTTGAGTGTGAAGATTATTTGTTCCAAATTCAATTTTATAATATTTATATTTATTAAGTGGCTTAAAATAAACACTATCTATTCTCAAGTTTCTATTAGGTGAGTAATCTTCAATATGTAAAACAAAACTCTTGCCTCTGGTATATCTACCAGCAATTACTGGTTTTGATATTATTTCAGTTCTTTTATATGCTCTATATGAAATATATATAGCTGCTATGGATACAACTAATGCTAATAGTGGCATATAACTATTTATGTATGAGATAAAACTTGTTTCAGTTGAATCCA
Organism: Ignavibacteria bacterium GWC2_36_12; assembly: GCA_001802795.1. GTDB lineage: Bacteria > Bacteroidota > Ignavibacteria > Ignavibacteriales > Ignavibacteriaceae > RBG-16-34-14. The sequence goes on from MGZZ01000091.1 coordinate 4,550, forward strand.
TTTTTAAACATTATAGTTTTTCTAAATAAACAGATTTAACTTACATTCACTTCAAAATTTGTGACGCACTGCGTGGACAAATTGAAATAAGACTCGCTGCGTCTTGAATTCATAGCCATCTTCCATTTTCCATCATACATTTTCCATCTTTTCTCACATTCTCTCCGGTGCAGTTACCCCAAGTATAGTTAGCCCGTTTTTTAATACAGCTCTTGTAGCTGTGACAAGTGCTATTCTTGCTTCGGCTAAATTCTTTTCTGAGCCTATTATTCTGCAGACAGTATAAAACCTGTGGAATAAAGCCGCAAGCTCTTCAAGGTAAGCACAAATTCTGTGTGCTTCAAAAAGTTCTGTGCTGTATTCTATTTCCTCTTTAAACTGCCTCAGCTTTTTTAAGAGTAATTGCTCTTCATTTGTGGAAAGGAGAGATAAATTTTCTGTCGAGGATTTCAGTTCTTCTCTTTCTGTCATTTTAAGAATTGAGCAAATTCTTGCATGAGCATATTGCAAATAAAAAACAGGATTTTCATCGGAGTGTTTTTTTGCAAGCTCGAGATCGAAATTCATATGAGAAGTTATATTCCTCATATTAAAAAAGTATCTCACAACATCGCTTCCAACTTCATCAATTAATTCATCGAGAGTAATGTAATTAGCCTTTCGTGTGGACATCTTAACCACTTCCCCACCCTCCATAATCGTAACGAACTGGTGAATGAGAACTTTAACTTTATCAGTATCGTATCCTAAAGCTTTTAACCCGGCAAGCACATCCGGGTAAGTTGCATTATGGTCGGAACCAAAAAGATCAACCATCAAATCATAGCCGCGCTCATATTTTGTTATGTGATAAGCAATATCGGGCAGCCTGTATGTCGGCTCACCAGTTGATTTTACAATCACTTTGTCTGATTCATTTCCAAGCTCGGTAAGCTTTAACCATATTGCCCCATCTTTTTCATAAGAGAAATTTTTTTCTTTGTAAGTTTTAAGAAGCGATTCGATCTTTTTCTCTTCGTACAAACTATTCTCATTATAAAAAATTTTATGCTTTATGCTCAGCCGTGAAAGTGTTTTTTCAATTTCTTTAAATATTTCTTTCTCTGCTATCTCTTTAAAAACACCTTCAGGATCTTCATTCTTCAACTTGCTGCCAAATTCATCAAAGAGCTTCTTTGCAATTTCTTTTATGTATTCTCCCTGGTAATAATCTTCAGGGAAGTTATTTTTCTCACCAAGAATTTCAAGATATCTTAGTCTTACAGAATCCCCAAGAACTCTCATTTGCCTTCCGGCATTGTTAAAATAATATTCCCGGTCAACTTCATAGCCGATCCATTCAAGCATATTTGCAACTGTATCGCCGGTTACAGCGTTTCTGCCATGTCCAACTGTAAGCGGTCCCGTTGGATTTGCAGAAACAAATTCAACATTTGCTCTTTTGCCTTTATGCTTATCCGATTTTCCAAAAGTATCGGGTGAGACAAGAATTTCTTTTATTATTCCTGAAACAAAATAAGGAGTAAAGAAAAAATTAATAAATCCGGGACCGGCAATTTCAGTTTTGGAAATTATCTTATTATCAGTCTTTAGGGCAGTGATAATCTCTTCTGCAATTAGTCTTGGATTTTTCTTTAATTGCTTTGTAAGAAGCATAGCGACATTTGAAGAAAGATCGCCATGGCTTTCATTCTTCGGAACATCGAAAACAAGATTTATTCCTTTAAGATATTCCAATCTTTCAGAAGCTTCTTCAAAAAGGGATTTTAGGTATTCTTTCACGTTTTATTCTTTGTTTATTAACCTCACCTAAATCCTCTCCTTATAAAGGAGGGACAAAAAAAGATTTTTATTTTTTTACCGCTCTTGTTTTTCTAACTGTCTTTTTCTCTTTTACCGGCTCTGCTTTTTTTAATGCCGGGTCTTCAACTTCAATTACAGGCGCATCACCCCAGAGTTTTTCAAGGTTATAAAATTCACGCATATCTTTTTTGAATACGTGAACCACAACATCAACATAATCAATAAGAACCCAGTTTAAAGCTCTGTAACCTTCCTTATGCCAGCTTCTCAGCCCGCTGTCTCTCAACGATTTATCAATTTCATCTGCAATAGCTTTTACTTGTGTATCGGAATCCGCTGAACAGATCACAAAATAATCTGTAAAGGTAGCAACCTCTTTCAGATCGAGTATTTTTACACCGTATCCTTTTTTGTTAAAAATTAATTCCGCTATATTATTTGCAAGTGTAATCGATTCCAAACGTACCTCTTAGTTTTTAAATGGTTTTAAATGGTTAAAGTCCCGCCCGATTATTAAAGAAACATCGAGGAAGTAATCATTATTTATTTGCTGTATCACATTTTTAGGATCTATTCCAAGTGCTTCAGCAACTTTAAGCGCGTTTACTCTTTTCCCTGTCCTGTCAACTACTAAAGTGTTATCAATATCAAACGAAGAATAATTTCCAACCTGGACAACGTCAAAATTATTTTGCCTTAAATGATTTGTAAATTTCTCGGCAACCCCGCTTATTCCACATCCATTTAAAACTTCAAGCTGAATTATCTTTGAAGGTTTATTTGCTTCGTTTGTATCTTCATCATCAGGGCTTAATCCCTCAATTTTTGTAATGAGAGAATAAGCCATAAAAAGTATTAGTCCTGCAAGAAGAATAATAATTACATTGAGGAAAATATTTGCAGTTCTGCCGGTCGAGTTTTGTGTGGATTGTGAATCGGATGGTATTCTTTCCTTCACTTAATTCTGATCCCCTGCGGGCTAAGTTTTACATTCATTCAATACCCTATGAAAGGATCATAAAACCCATACCTGCCGAACATAGAATTACCATAATAGCCGTAAGGAGAAAACCCGTTGGGAATCCTGTTATACTGAACAGTGATATCAAAGTTTTTCCACGGTCTGTAATTAAGCGCTGCTTTAGTTAAATAAACTCCGTTAAGGCTGTTCTGAAAATCTGTTCCGAAAGTGCTGTAAGGAGAATTTACCAGGCTTACATCTGCCTGGACATTCAGGTTGTCAGTAAAATTATAAAGCATACTGTTCGTATAAACACCGAGTGCAATACTCTGGTTACCAAAGGTGGAATAAGACAAATTAAATTGATGATTCATATGAAAATTTTCCGAACTCAGGAACCCAAACAAATTGCCGGAAGAATAAGAATGATCTAATATTCCATCCTTAACAGTTTCTGTTGGAAAACCCGGATCCTTAAATTGTGCAAAAACTCCCGCATAAAGTCCTAAAAACAATATCAAAACCAGCTTTTTCATAATTCATCCTTTGATTTGAATTGAATTTTAAAGAAAACAATTCATAAAATCAATGATAGAAGGTTAGGCTGTTATACATCTGCAAACACTGCGGGCACAAAATAAGGGGCAAAAAGTTTTTTCGGCAGTGTTGATTTATTAAAAATCTTTAATATATTTGCGTTACAAATATGAAAACAAGTACTGAGTCATATCGCAACATCACCGTTCCAAATTATTTTTGGTGGTGGTTTAGTATCTTCTGCAGAATGACTCAGTGAATTGAGAAAATATCAGGATTTAAAACCCTTCTCAGAACACTGGGAAGGGTTTTTTGTTATATAAAGGTCACGAGGTTGTCTCAGAAATCCAATTTTGTCAGTCTGCGCTTGCCTGCCTGACGGTTTACATACCGACGGTATGCAAGGCAGGTCGAAGACTTATAATTCAGAATAAACTCACACTTCGACAAGCTCAGTGTGACACTAAAAATTATTTATGAGACAGCCTTATCTAAAAAATAAATGAGATTCCCGTTTTCACGGGAATGACAGGCAAATATGAACATAGAAAAATTTAAAGTACTTGCTAAAGAATATAACCTGATCCCTGTTTATGAAATAATAACAGCGGATTTGCTGACGCCTGTGCTCGCTTATCTTAAAACAAGAGAGATGAGCAAATACAATTTCCTTCTTGAATCCGTGGAAGGAACAGCAAGTATGGCGAGATATTCTTTTATCGGGTCAAGTCCCGAAAAGGTTTTCTCAAACAAAGGACTTCAATTAAATGAAATTCTGAATGGGCACCCGGACGAAAAATCGGTTTCTGTATTCGAATATCTCCGGAAAGAAATTACCAGGTATAAACAGACGAGGCTTGATGAATTGCCAGACTTTACCGGAGGTGTTGTAGGATTTTTAGGGTATGAAAATATATCTCTTGTAGAACGGGTTATAAAATTTAATTCTCAACCTTTTAATTCTCCTGATTCAATCTTCGGAATATATAAAACAATCCTCGCTTTCGATCACTTTAAACACCAGATAATTCTTATTTCCAACGCCGATCTTACTGAAGATAAAGATATTGAAGCCTCTTACAACCGGGCAAAAAACGAAATAAAAAAACTTAAAGAGAGATTACGACAGCCGGTAGAACACTTATCCGGTTTCAAACTTTCACAGGAAGTAACACACGATTTTAATGCAGATGAATTTTATAAACAGGTCGAGGCGGGAAAAATAAATATTGTTGAAGGCGATATATTTCAAATAGTTCTGTCAAAAAGATTTTCGGCAAAATATAAAGGCGATTTGTTTAACGTGTACCGCGCATTAAGAATAATAAATCCGTCACCTTATATGTATTATCTTGAATTTGGAAATGAAATGAAAATTGCCGGTACTTCCCCGGAAGATTTGCTGAAAGTAAAAAACAGGAAAGCTACTGTTCTTCCAATAGCTGGAACAAGGAGAAGAGGAAATAATTATGAAGAAGATCGGCATCTTGAAGAAAACCTCGTGAATGATCCTAAAGAACTTGCAGAACATACAATGCTGTTGGATCTCGGGAGAAATGACCTCGGAAGAGTTTGTGAATATGGAACAGTAAAAGTTGTAGAGAAAATGAAAGTGCAAAGATATTCCCACGTAATGCACCTTGTATCGAAAGTAGAAGGAAAACTTGCAGAAGATAAAGATTCTGTTGATGCACTCATGTCCTGCTTTCCTGCAGGTACAGTTACAGGCGCACCTAAAATACGGGCAATACAATTAATTGACGATTACGAAAATCTTGAAAGAAATGTTTATGCAGGTGCAGTGGGCTATTTTGATTTTTCAGGGAACCTTGATATGTGTATTGCGATCAGAACTTTGTTTGCAAAGAACAGCACTGTTTACTGGCAGGCAGGTGCAGGTATTGTTGCAGACAGCAAGCCTGAATTGGAGGCAAAAGAAATAAAAAATAAATCAGCCGTTATGATAAATGCACTGAAATATGCAGAGGTTATAGATGAAGATTCTGGTAATTGATAATTACGATTCGTTCACTTACAACCTCGTTCAGCTTCTCGGCAGGTTCGACCATGAGCTTGTTATAAAAAGAAATGACGAGATTACGGAAAGTGAAATATCAGAACTAAAACCTGATAAGATTTTAATATCTCCCGGACCAGGTAAGCCTGAAGATTCAAAAATAACTTTAACTGCAATTGAAAAATTCGGAAGTAAAATCCCGGTATTAGGAGTTTGCCTCGGTCACCAGGCAATAGGAATTGTTTTTGGTGGAAAGGTTATTAAGGCAAAAGTACTTATGCACGGAAAAACTTCATTAATAAAACATGATGGGAAAAAAATATTCAATGGAATCCCGCAGGAATTTGAAGCGACACGATATCATTCATTGATAGTTGATAGAGAAACATTACCGGATTCACTTGAGATTTCGGCGGAGACAAACGAAGGAACAATTATGGGAATTCGGCACAAAAATTTTCCCGTAGAAGGAATTCAGTTTCACCCCGAATCCATATTAACAAATGAAGGTTACAACATTATTAAAAACTGGCTGGCATTATGAAAAATTACATTGAAAAATTATTAGATAAGGAAGATTTATCTGTTGAAGAATCTTACGATGCAATGAACCGGATTATGAGTGGAAGCGTTGACAACTCAAATCTTGCCGGACTTTTAATAGCTCTTAAAGCTAAAGGCGAGGCTCCAAGCGAAGTTGCAGGTTTCGCAAAAGCAATGAGAGATAACTGCATTAAAATAAATGTTCCTTTAGAGAATACTATAGATGTTTGCGGAACCGGCGGAGATGGTTCGGGAACATTTAATATTTCAACCGCAGTTTCTTTCGTAGTTGCAGGTGCAGGAGTTAAAGTTGCAAAACATGGTAACAGATCCATCTCAAGCAAATCAGGCAGCGCAGATGTTCTTCAACAGTTGGGAATAAATATAAACTTAACCAAGGAACAATCTGAAGAAGCTCTTGATAAAGTCGGAATGGCTTTTTTATTTGCGCCACTATACCATCCTGCAATGAAACACGCAGGACAGGTGAGGAAAGAGTTAGGAATTAAAACAGTTTTTAATATGCTGGGACCATTGACAAACCCTGCCGGTGTAAAAAGACAGATGATAGGTACTTTCAGCATTAAAGCTGCGGAAACAATGTGCGAGGCAGCAAAATACCTGGGACACAAAAAGGTTTGTTTTGTCTGTAGTAACGATAAATTTGATGAAATACATCTTGGTGAAGAAACTTCTGTATTCGAGTTCAATGAAAAAGAAAAGGTACCGGGTTATAAAATTTCTAATGATACCTTCGGTTATCCCAAAACAAAATCCGATGAAATAAAAGGAGACTCGGCAGAGAGAAACGCAGAAATAATTCTTGATATTCTTGATAAAAAAAACAGGAACTCGGCTTACTACATAACGGCAGCTAATGCAGCAATGGGATTATACGCAGCAGGCTATTCAAATGATCTTAAAAAATGTGCAGCAGCAGCCGAGGACTCGATTACAAGCGGCTCTGCATATTCCAAATTAATTGAGTTAAAGAATTTTAGTTCAAAATATGTTTAATGTTTATAAATCCTCTACGAGGATTAATTTTTTTTGTTTATGATTTTACAATAATCTGACCTCGTAGAGGTTAAATTATTCAGAACATCGTAGATGTTCAATTTTTGTAACTAAAAACAATAACCATATAGTACAAATCCTCGTAGAGGATCAACAAAAACAGAATGATTTATTAAACGGTATGAACATACTTGAAGAAATAGTCGGACATAAAAAAGACGAAGTGAAAAAACTCAAAAAAAAGTACTCATTACTTTCTTTTGAGGAAATGGAATTCTTTGAAAAGCCTGCTTTAAAACTCAAAAATTTTATTCCTTCAGATTCATTAGGAATAATTGCTGAAATAAAAAAAGCGAGTCCCTCAAAAGGAATTATAAGAGGTGAATTTAATCATTTAAAGATTGCAGAGACTTATTTCAGCGAAAATGTCTCTGCTATTTCTGTTTTAACAGATGAAAACTTTTTCAAAGGGAATATTAATTTTTTGAAAGATATCGCAGTAATAAAACAACGCCCGCTGTTAAGAAAAGACTTTATTATTGATGAACACCAGGTTTATGAATCGAAAGGAGCCGGCGCAGATATTATTTTGCTGATAAGCGAAATTCTCTCAAAACAGCAAATCCAGGAATTTACCTGTGCAGCAAAAGAACTCGGAATGGATGTTTTGCTTGAACTGCACTCCAAAGAGCAACTATCTAAAATAGATTTTGAACTTAATACTATTATCGGAATAAATAACAGGAACCTGGAAGATTTTTCAGTTAGCCTTGAAACAACAAAACAAATTTCATCGGAAATTCCCAGTGAAGTATTAATTATTTCCGAAAGTGGAATTCACAATAAAGAGAACATTAATTTTTTAAGGAAAACAAAAATAAATGCAATTCTTGTCGGTGAACATTTAATGTCATCTGAAAATATTTCCGAAAGTCTTAAACAACTTAAAGAATGGTGTCTGGTTGAAAGTTAAAATTTGCGGAATAACTAATGTTGAAGATGCACTACTTTGTGAAAGCCTCGGAGCCGACGCACTTGGTTTTATTTTTTACAAAGGCAGTAAGCGATTTGTTGAACCTGAAGTTGCCGGAGAAATAATTGCAAAACTTTCACCATTTACTGTAAAAGTAGGGGTTTTTGTTAACAGTTCACCTGAAGAAATAAATAAAACGGTAATGGAAATAAAATTAAATGTCGTTCAATTACACGGTGATGAAAACCCGGAGGTAATTTCTAAAATTAATTTCCCGGTAATTAAAAGTTTCAGAATCAAAAATGGATTTGATTTCTCTGTATTAACAAAATATGAAAGGGTATCATACCTTTTTGACACTTACCTGCCTGGCGGACAGGCAGGTTCCGAAAAAGAATATGGCGGAACAGGCAAAATTTTTAACTGGAAATTAATTCCGGAAGAATTAAGAAATAAAATAATTTTATCGGGAGGGATTTCCATAAATAATATCGAAGAAATTTATAAGAATATAAAGCCTGCTGCCGTCGATTTATCATCTTCGTTAGAAATCAAGCCAGAGAAAAAAGACAGAGAAAAAGTAAAAGAGTTTTTTAAAACAATAAATTATTTAAGGGAGTTAATAAAATGGTAATTATGATGAAACTCAATTCACCTAAAGAAGACCTTGAAGAGGTGATTAAAAAAATTCATTCCAGGGGATGCAAGCATCACGAAATTTGGGGCACGGAAAAGCTCGCTATTGGCGTTACAGGTCAAACAGCGGCATTATCCGAAGAAGAATTCTTAATTATGAATTCGGTAGAAGGAGTTTACAGGGTTTCAAAACCTTATAAGCTTGTCAGCCGCGAAGTGAAATCAGAAGATACAGTTATTAATATCGGGGGGAAATTAATAGGCGGTGAAGAACTGACAATAATAGCGGGACCCTGTTCTATCGAAAGCAGGCAGCAAATTTTTGATATTGCCGGCGAACTTAAAGAAATGGGAGTTAAATTCCTCAGGGCTGGAGCTTACAAACCAAGATCGAGCCCATATTCATTTCAAGGACTCAAAGAGAAAGGGCTTGAGTATCTTTCTGAAGTTAAAAAAGAATTGGGAATGATGATTGTAACTGAAGCCAAAGATACATCAACTCTTCCTGCTATTTCCGAACTGGCGGACATTATTCAGATCGGTGCAAGAAATATGCAGAACTTTTCCCTGCTTGAAGCCGTAGGGGAGCTATCTAACGTGATTCTGCTTAAACGGGGTTTGGCAGCAACAATTGAAGACCTGCTTATGAGCGCTGAATATATTTTGTCGCAGGGAAATTATAACGTAATTCTTTGTGAAAGAGGAATAAGAACTTTTGAAACCTACACAAGAAACACTCTCGATCTGAACGCAATTCCGGTTGTTAAGAAAAATTCTCATCTTCCTATCATAGTAGATCCGTCCCACGGAATCGGTATCTGGGATAAAGTTCCTGCAATGGCAATGGCTGCCGTAGCCTGTGGTGCGGACGGAATTATGATCGAAGTGCATAACCATCCCGAAAGTGCTTTGTCTGACGGGTTTCAATCCTTAACGCCAAAAAACTTCAAAGCATTGCTCAATAAACTTGAACAACTTGCACCGATTGTAAATAAGAAGGTAGATGTGAATGTCGCAATTGCATAATTATAATTTACCCGATGCTTCGGGAAAGTTCGGAAAGTACGGAGGAAAGTATGTTCCCGAAACGCTTATTACTCCCTTAAAAGAATTAGAAGAGATTTATACTTCTTTAAAAAACGATAAAACATTTAACGAAGAATTAAATCAGCTTCATAAAGATTATAGCGGGAGACCAACGCCGCTTACTTTTGCAGAGAATCTTACAAAGCATTACGGCAAGGGGAAGATTTATTTAAAGAGAGAAGACATTTGCCATACCGGCGCGCATAAAATAAATAATGCTTTAGGACAAATACTTCTTGCAAAGAAGCTGGGTAAAACAAGAATAATTGCTGAAACAGGCGCAGGACAGCATGGAGTCGCAACTGCAACCGTTTGTGCAAAGTTCGGATTAAAATGTGTCGTGTTTATGGGCGAAGTCGATATGGAACGCCAGAGCCTGAATGTATTTAGAATGAAACTGCTTGGAGCGGAAGTTCAGCCGGTTACTTCTGGAAGCAGAACTCTTAAAGATGCAACTAATGAAGCGATAAGAGACTGGGTGACAAATGTAAAAGATACACATTACATAATTGGATCAGTTGTAGGTCCTCACCCCTACCCAATGCTTGTAAGAGATTTTCAATCTGTTATAGGAAACGAAACGAAAGAACAAATCCTGGAAAAAGAAGGAAAGGTGCCGGATTACATAGTTGCGTGTGTCGGTGGTGGCAGTAATGCAATAGGAATTTTTTATTCGTTTGTTGATACTAATGTTAAACTCATAGGCGTTGAAGCTGCAGGATATGGATTAGATACGAATAAGCATGGCGCAACCTTAACAAAAGGAAGAGAAGGAATTTTCCATGGAATGAAAACGTATCTTTTACAAAATGAAGATGGACAGGTCAGCGAGGCGCATTCCATTTCTGCAGGTTTGGATTATCCGGGCGTCGGTCCCGAGCATAGTTATCTTAAAGATGATAAACGGGTAGATTATTATTCAGTAACTGATGATGAAGCTCTGTCTGCTGCAAAGTTTCTTTCAGAACAGGAAGGAATTATTCCGGCATTGGAAACAGCCCACGCAATTGCGTACTTAGAATATTTAATGCCCAAAACAAAAAAAGAAGATGTTGTTGTTTTAAACCTGAGCGGACGAGGAGATAAAGATTTGAATACGATAAGAGAAAATATTCCGCTATAGAAGTCTGGAGCCGGAAAACAGAAGTCAATGATCAGACAGATAAAATAGCAGCATTAACTTCTGAAAAGAAAAAAGATTTGAGTTCAAGGCAATTCTAATGTTTTTACAAAATATTACAAGGGAACTCATCCCCACCCTTCTCTTAAAAAGAGAAGGGCTTAAATTAAATAATAGCCCATTATAAATATCTTGACAGGATTAAAAATATATTGTTTTACTTACAAACAAGTCCCTCTCTTGTAAGAGAGGGATGAGGGTGAGTTCTTTTTATTGAACAAATAAATGTAGAAAATCTTTAAACAACTTAACAAAGTAACCAAACAATGTCTTATATATCAGATTATATCAAAAAGAAAAATGAAGCCGGTGAGAAAATACTTTCTGTATTTCTTACAAGCGGATTCCCTGATAAAGAGAATTTTGTAAAGCTTACTCTCAATGTTCTCGATGCCGGGGCAGATATGCTTGAAATCGGCTTTCCTTTCAGCGATCCTCTTGCAGACGGACCGATAATACAGGCTTCTTCCCAGGAAGCATTATTAAACGGTATAAATCTTTCCACATCCTTTCAATATGTTAAAGAGATCCGAAAGAATAGCAATAAACCTATAATTCTTATGGGTTATGCAAACCCTGTTTTGAATTATGGCATCGATAAGTTTGCTGCGGAAATAAAAAACTCGGGCGCAAATGGAGTTATAATTCCTGATGTTCCGATTGACGAGTTTGATAATTTCTTTAATATTAGCTTTGAAGGAATAGATAAAATACTTCTGGTAACTCCTACCACGAGCGAAGAAAGAGTAAAAGAAATCGATAAAAAAAGCAGCGGGTTTGTTTATTGTGTAAGCGTTAGTGGAACAACAGGATTACATAATAAAAATAAAAGTATTGAGTTCGTTAAGAAAAACCAGAAGCTTGTAACAAAAAATAAAATGCTTGTGGGATTCGGTATTTCAAATGAAGAAGATGTAAAAAGATATTCTCCTTTTTGTGATGGAGTGATTGTTGGAAGTGCAGTCATTAAATCTCTTATGAATGATGATAAAAATTATAGTCAAACAATAGAGCTTGTTAGAAAACTAAAGAACTCAACAAAATAATTATTTAACTTTTACTATCATTTCAATCTCTACAGCAGCATCAAGCGGTAAGCCGCTAACTCCAACCGCACTGCGAGCATGCTTTCCTTTCCCTCCAAATATTTTTTCCAGCAATTCAGATGCGCCATTAGCAACCTGGGGCTGATTCGTGAACCCATCTATACAATTTACAAAAACAGTGAGCTTTACTATATGTTCAATCTCATCCAAGTCTTTAATTATTGTTCTAACTGCTGCAAGACAATTTAATGCGCATACTTCAGCAGCCTTTTTCCCCTCATCAATAGTTAAACCTGCCTGTCCGGCAGGCAGGTCTTTACCAAGCTTACCTTTATATTTTAATTCTCCCTTTACAAATGGGATTTGTCCTGCTGTAAAAATAAGATTATCCACTTTTAATACCGGAACATAGGCGGCTACAGGTTTTGGCGCTTCCGGAAGCTCAAATCCCAATTCTTTTATTTTATCCTCAATCATTTTAATCTCCACTTTTATTATTTTACAAGGTAAATCCAACAACTAGTATCTTAAACTAAGGAATATTATAAATGATTGAAAATAAGTTTCAGGAATTTGTAGAAATTGTAAAAATATTAAGGAAAGAATGCCCGTGGGACAGGGAACAAACCAACGATTCAATAAAAGCAGCAACGATAGAAGAAGCTTATGAAGTTGTTGAAGCTATTGATAATAAAGATTATGCAGAATTAAAGAAAGAGCTCGGAGATCTTCTTCTTCATGTCGTTTTTCATACAACAATTGCAGAGGAAAGCAATCATTTTAAGCTTGAAAATGTTATTGATTCTATACAAGAAAAACTAATAAGAAGACACCCTCACGTTTTCGGCAACACTGAAGTAAATGGGGCTGACGAAGTAAAGAAAAACTGGGAAACAATAAAATTAAAAGAGGGAAGAAAATCTGTAGTTGATGGTGTCCCCGTAAGCCTTCCTGCTTTACAGCGTGCTCACAGGTTACAGGAAAAGGTTTCTAAGGTGGGATTCGATTGGGAAAATAAACAAGACGTCTGGAAAAAAGTAATTGAAGAAATCGAGGAGATGCACGAGATTGAAAATCTCAAATCCCTGCCTGCCGGCAAGGCAGGTCAAAACTCTCAGCCGGAGGCTGATCAGCATTTAGCTGAAAATCTCAAAAACGAAGAGTTAAATAAAAAATTAGAAAGTGAAATTGGAGATGTTTTTTTTGCATTGGTAAATTATTCAAGATTCCTTGGAATAAATCCTGAAAATGCTTTGAGAAGAACTAATGAGAAGTTCATAAAAAGATTTAATTATGTTGAAAAGAAAATACTCGAATCAGGCAGAAGTTTGAATGAAAGTAATCTTAAAGAAATGGATGTCTACTGGGAAGAAAGCAAAAAGGATTTTTAGTTGCCGTTCTTATGCTTTTCATAAGCATCAATTATATCTTTAACCAGTTTGTGCCTTACAATATCCCCTTTATCAAAATAAACAAAACCTACACCATCTATACCGCTTAAAATATCTTTCGCCTGGATAAGACCGCTAATAGTTTTAGGCGGGAGATCAATCTGTGTAATGTCCCCCGTAATAATTGCTTTGGAATTAGCCCCGAGTCTTGTAAGAAACATTTTCATCTGTACATCTGTTGCATTCTGAGCTTCATCAAGAATTACAAAAGCATTATTAAGTGTTCTTCCCCTCATATATGCAAGAGGAACGATTTCAACAATTCTTTTCTCAATATAGCCCCTTAGCTTTTCTGATGGCATCATATCATCGAGAGCATCATAAAGAGGACGAAGATACGGATCAATCTTTTCTCTGAAATCACCCGGAAGAAACCCGAGACTTTCACCGGCTTCGACCGCCGGGCGTGCAAGAATAATTTTAGATACGATTCCTTTTTTTAAGGCAGTAACCGCCATAGCAACTGCAAGATAAGTTTTTCCTGTTCCTGCGGGACCGATAGCAAAGCAAATATCATTTTTACCAGCAATTTTTACGTAATTTGTCTGTCCCGGCGTTCTTGCCTTAATAGAATCGTTTTTTGTATAAAGAATAATAGAATCAAATTCTTTTTCACTGACAATTTCTTTCCCCTGCAAAGTAAGATCAAGAATCGTTTCTATGTCGCTTTTTTCCAACCTGTTGTTTGTATTTAAAACGTAGATCATTTCTTTCAGCACCTTTTCAATTACATCTACTTCTTCAACGACACCTTTAATAACTACATTTTCTCCCCGGACAATTATAGAAGCGTTAAAACGGTCCTCGATTACCTTAAGATTGCTGTCATTTGTGCCCAGCAAAGAAAGCATATCTACATTGTCTAAAGTTAATCTCTTTTCAGTAGCAGTCATTACTTTTTAAAAAAAATAAAAAAACCCTTACCATAATTTATGATAAGGGTTTTATAAAAGCTGAACAACACTAAAGAAAGCAAAGCTTACTGAACCGGAGCCGGTTTATAATTTGATCTTAGTTTTTCGTATTTAGCTTTTTCTTCTTCAGTTAATTTTGGAACCTTGAATACCTGTTTTGGATAAATCAAATCAGGATTCTTGATCTGGTCGCGGTTCGCTTTGTAAATAACCGGCCATGCAAAACCATTTCCATAATGTTCCTTCTTTTTAGCAATTCCCCAAAGGTGATCGCCTTTAACAACAGTGTACATAATTTCCTGGGGTTCTTCAACCCAGCTATCAAGCGCATTTTGCATTTTGCTGTGAACTCCATTAAAGAATTCAGGAAGCGCACTTATTTTATTGCTCTTAAGTGCATCAAGATCCTTTTGCCTGTCAGCTTTAGGACCTTCTTTTCTTCTAATTTTACCATCAAGTTCTCCAACTGCATTTCTGAAGTTGTCGACATCAGACTTAGTAGCTCCTACAAGAGCATAAAGCTCATTGGTACATTCTTCAAAACTCTTAATATCCATCGATTTCAGATTTTCAAGATCACTATTAAGAGTAGTAATTTCCTGTTGAAGAGCATCTTTTCTTGCTCCTAAACGGCTCATCTCAGCTTCCCATTCCTCTTCTGTCATTTCTTCCTGAGCAATTATGTTTGCAGAGAGAAAGAGCATGAGAGATAAAATACTAACTAAATATTTTTTTAAAACCATATATATTTCCTCCGAGTTCAATTATTAAATAAAATTTTCTTACATACCAGTTGGATTAGGGAGCTTCATTAAATTAGCTCTGGTTTCCTGCTTATCTTTCTCACACTCCTGCAGCTTCGCATTTTTATCAGCAATTTCTTTCTCCAAATTGGATCTTTCATCCTTCAAGGAATTCGCTTCAGATTCAAGAGAGCTTACCTCATCTCTTAAACTGTTTAGTTGTTCCATTTGGGCTTCGCTAAGACCACCGCAACCACTCCATGCAAAGACAACCAGTCCCAGCACAGCGATAAAAGCAGTGTTCTTTATAACTTTGATTATGTCCATATAGTAACCTCCGGTTTATGTTTTTAGATAACTAAATTTATAGTAAAGAAGAATTTCAGTCAACAATTAATTATAAATATTAAAACTGAAAAGACTTATAGGCAAATGGTCGTTTTTTCTTGCCTATCTATATAAGAAATTCAGCTATTAATATCAAGTTAAGTTAATATCAGATAGTTTAACTTAGGATTAATTTACATTACCTAAATTAACCTGCGTTCTACAAAACTTGTAAATACATTTCCTGCTATAATAATGTGGTCAAATACAGGTATATCCAAAATTATGCCTGATTCAACAATTTTCTTAGTTATGGCAATATCTTCATTACTGGGCTCAGGATTACCGCTCGGATGGTTATGCAGCAGAATAATGCTGGCAGAACGATGATCTATAGCTGCCTTAAAAACTTCCCGGGGATGCACAACGCTTGAGTTTAAATTGCCTACCGAAATTATTTCGTACGTTATAATCTTGTTTGCTGAGTTAAGGCATATTAAAAGAAATTTTTCTTTTACCTCATCTCTTAACAATGGAATAAAAATATCAGCCACATCCTGAGGAGTAGTAACTTTCTTGTCGCTTAACCATTTTGATTGAGATTGTATCCTTCTGCTTAACTCAAAAGCAGCCAGCAAAGTTGCGGCTTTATCTTTGCCGATACCGGATATTTTCATTAAATCCGATAGTGTTTTAGATGCCAGAATCGTAAGATTCCGGTGGATACTCACCATCTCCTGTGCAACGTTTACAACAGATTTCCCCTTTTTGCCGGTTCTTAAAAGTATTGCAATCAATTCGGCATCGGAAAGATTTTGCGGTCCCCGTAACATTAATTTCTCCCTTGGTCTGTCATCCAAAGGTAAATCTTTAACCCCCATTTTGTCCTCCTTTCAGTTAGTTGCTTTGAATTTATCAACTAATTCAAAAACTCCGTCTTTATACCGAACGATGTTCAGGAAAAGGTTTACACGATTTTGATCGAAAGATATATTATTATGAAAACCGTTAACCGAAATTCCGGTTTGCATTTTAGCTTTAATATTTTCTCTGTTTCGACTAATATTCCGTAAAACTGTTAGCATATATTTAGCGGCATCATATCCATAAAGAACATTTCTGTTTGCGTCAATTTTTGTTCTTGCAAGAAAATTCTTATTAAAAT
>MGZZ01000092.1:0-26611 GCA_001802795.1 Ignavibacteria bacterium GWC2_36_12
ACTCTATACGATTCAGATCAACCTCAGCCATAATAATCTCTTCTTTATTCGAAGAAGCCTGGGCAATAACTACTCCCTGCGGGTCAGCTACAAATGATGAGCCCCAGAATTCTATTCCGGTTGATTTAGAATTTTCCTTCTCTAATCCAACCCGGTTAACTGCTGCAACATAGACCCCATTTGCAATTGCGTGACTTCTCTGAATTGTCTGCCAGGATTCAAATTGATTTTTACCGTGTTCTTTCTTTTCACGAGGATGCCAGCCAATTGCAGTAGGATAAAAAAGAATTGCTGCACCTTGTAAAGCTGTTAATCTTGCACCTTCGGGATACCATTGATCCCAGCAAATTAAAGTGCCGATATTTCCATACTCAGTATCAAAAGATTTATAACCAAGGTCTCCCGGGGTGAAATAAAATTTTTCATAGTAAGATGGATCATCAGGAATGTGCATCTTTCTGTAAATACCGGCTATTTTTCCTTTAGTATCTATTACAGCAAGCGAGTTATGGTAAACACCCAGGGCTCTCTTTTCAAAAACAGGAACTATTACTACAACTTTATTTTGCTTTGCAACTTTTGAAATGGCTTCGGTTGAAGAACCGGGAATGGTTTCGGCAAGTTCAAAGTAATCTATGTTTTCACTTTGACAGAAATACTGCGAACGGAAAAGTTCAGGAAGGCAAATTACCTGTGCACCTTTCCTCGCTGCTTTGGAAATCCAGTTAATTGCTTTCTGCAGGTTTTTATCAGTATCCTTGCTGAGAGCAATCTGTATAAGCCCGATTTTAAATTTTTTGTTTTTATGTTTCATAATTGATTTGATTATTTGTAACCAAAAGTTGAAACAAGTACACCTGTCGAATCATATTCTTTTGACCTTTGAATTTTACCATCCTGGTAAAACTCTTCCTTATTCAACTTGCCGTTTCTAAAATATGATCTTGCCCAACCATCAGGAACACCATAAACATAATTTTGTTCCTCTTTTACAGCACCATTTGTATAATATTCTTTTCGCTTTCCATTTAATTTACTTCCGTCATAGTACTCTTCTGACTGCAGCAAACCTATATTATAAAATGTTTTGGATGGTCCCTGGACAGTGTCATTCGAGTAATGAAAAGAAGACTTGATTACACCGTTATCATAATAAGTTAAAGCTATGCCGTTCTTTACATTATTTTCATAACTTATTTCAGACATAATCATACCGTTCTCATAGTAATTTCTTGTCATTCCAAATTGTATCCCGTTCATAAAATCCATTGAAGATTTTACAACTCCCCCCTCATAATATGAGTAAGACCGCCCCTGCAAAGTATCGTTAGTATAAAACCACTCTTCCATCAGGTATCCACTGGGGTAATAAATTTTTGTCGAGTTTTCCCTTTTACCATTCTTGATAAAAATCTCATCTTTAAGAGAGCCATTATTAAAATAAACTTTATCTGTTCTCTCTTCTGATTCCAGTTTACCCATTACATCGTACCTTACACGATTTATCAATTCACCATTAACATAATTATCTTTTACTCTTACACTTTCACCTGTATCATAAATTTTGACTTCACCCTCGAGCTTGTCATCGATATAATATGCTTCAAGAGCTACTCCGCCGACTTCGTGGAAAACACGCGTTACTCCCTGCATTTTGCCGCTGAGAAATCTTCGTTCCACCTCCACGGCTCCCGATTTGTAATAAGTTTTCGATATTCCCTGAAGAACTCCATTATCAAACAGCCATTCTCCCTGCAGTTCGCCGGTTTTATAGTATGTATAAGTAGTTCTATCGAGAACACCGTTATAGTAATTTTGTTCTGCCCAAAGCTCACCGGTTTCATAATACCATTTTGATGTGCCTTCCTTCTCCCCGTTCCTGTAATTCCACTCGATGCTTTTTATTCCGTCTTCAAAATACCAGGTGGATATCCCGTCTTCCTTTCCCTGGAAAAAATGCCATTCTTTCCAAAGCCGCCCGTTGGGATAATATTCTTTATAATTACCATGCAACTGCCCGCTCCAATATTCTCCCTCCACTTTAAGGGCTCCGTTAGGATAATATGTTCTGGTAACTTCTACTCCACCTGACTGGGAATAACTGAATGATGTTATAACTATGCAAATAATGATTATATACTTCAAAACTAAAGATCTTATTATTATAAAAATGATTTTTTTACAGAAGAAAGTTAAACTTTTTTGAAGTTAAGTTAAAAGCAGAAAGTGTTGCACCCTGAGTTTAAGTTTAAGTTAAAGTGTAAGTTCAATACTCTTTAAAAATAAGTAAAGACCGTGTAACAAATGACTATCAATAACGATGACTGATGACAAATGACCAATGACTAATGACTGATGACCAATGAATGACAGATCACTCAAGCCAACCGGAAGCCCGAATTAACTAACAGTTTTTTTGCTTTCTCCGCGCTTTCATATGTCTCAAAAGATAACCTGAAAGTACCGCCTGTTCCCTCCCGTATTTTCAACAGTTCAATGTCTTTAATGTTAACAGAGTTTTTGTATAATACTTCAGTCATTCTGAATAAAGAACCCGGTTTATCTTCGGCATAGATAAAAACATCATAAACGGGATTGAGAAAACCTTTAATGTTGGATGGGATGGTTTCTCTTTTTTTCTTTGATGATTCAAATTCTTTTCTTAAAAAATTAATATCGCTTTTACTGATGGAATCTTTAACAGACTTCAGCCGTGAGATCAGGTTCTCAATAGAAGATACGATTTCATTTTTATTATACCGGAATATCGATTCCCAGATTTCGAAATCGCTCGATGCAACTCTTGTCATATCCCTGAAACCTCCTGCAGCAAAATCCAAATAATCATTTTTTTCATTACCAAGAGAATTTACAAGACTTACAGCAAGCACCTGCGGAAGATGACTGACATAAGCTATTACTTTATCGTGAATATAAGGATCGATAAATCTTATCCTGGAACCAAGAAGCTTTATCAAATCTGTGAATTGGTTTATACCGGGAAAACTATTTCCTTTTTCAGATAAGAGATATAAAGAGTTTTCAAACAGCAAAGGATCAGAATTCTCGATTCCTCCTCTTTCCTTTCCTGTCATCGGGTGCCCGCCAACGTAAAAACCTGCACTTACTATTTTCTTCCATTCATCTTCAAATATGCCTTTAACGCCGCATACATCGGAGATTATTGTTCCTTTCTTAAGCTGAGGAGCTAATTTCTTAAAATACTCAAGTGATAAATCTGTTGGAAGGCAAAGGAAGATTACATCTGAACCGAGACCTTCTTCGGGAGAATTAATCTTACTGTCTATTATTTTTTGATTAAACGCTTCTTCAAGAACAGTCTCTTTATCGAATCCTTTTATTTCAAACTGTTTGCCCGAGTTTCTCAGAGCTTTTGCCAGAGAACCGCCGATAAGACCAAGACCGATGATAGAGATAATCTGCATAATTACGAATTACGATTTAAGATTTACGAGTTAAAAATAAAGAATTTCCACCTGAAGTAATATTCACCGTAGAGAGGAGATGACATCTTTCTGACCTGTCCTGCGTAAATCCTAATTCACAATTCATAATTCACAATTCACAATTCCTAACGACTGCCTACTTCCCTATTCATTCCTATCCAAAATTTTGTACAAAAAAAATAAAATATCTTTTTTGTGCTTAAAATTACCAATGCAGCGACTGGCATTCCTGTTGTAAAGTCCGGAATAACAAAAGAGGATATAAAAATGAAAAGGGCTGTCAGACTTTTACTAATATTATTTTCACTTCTTATTTACAACTGCTCAGATTACAAAGCAGAAATAGAATCAAATACGCACTGGTCCGGCTGGTTTGGGGATAGAACGGTTGAAGGTTCAGGCAATATGGTAATTGACCTGGATGATGATGAAACTCAATGCTGCACAGTCTATAAAGAAACAGAACACGGGTGGTTAAGAATCACAATAATTAATGAGAGTATTTTTTACTGCGACGGAGGGGACGCAGAAACATTTGCGGCTTTCGGCGGAGTCTCGGCGTGCAGCCCTTAATGAAAACAAACACATAATCCCCTCCATTGGAGGGGACGAAGGGGTGGGTTTTTATAATATCTCTGTACATTAATTTGAATTAGCTCGAATGAATTAAATAATTAATCTTTTTCCGGACATTTAACAATTGCTTCTTTAGAACGGTAAGCCTATTTTTTAAATGCAAATAATGGAACACCCCGTTTGACCACAAAAAGCCGGCGGGGACTTGTCCGCGTTGGGCGGAAAATGCTGAGAGTTGGTGGGTAAGGCATGCCGGAAAGATGAAAGAAACCTTTTCAATAAAAATGATATGCTAAGTAAAAAAGCAGCAAAATATTTAGAAGATAACCAGCCCACAAAAGAATTAACAGCAACCCATCTCGGCAGGCTATGACTTGCATAAAAAAAACATCTTGCAGAAGAGATGAAGGAAACTGATAAGCTGGTGAAGAAGGTTGTGGGGTGAGGAGAGAATTTCTATGGATTATAGTTGGAAATATTTGAGATCATTTAATAGTTCAAAAAATCTAGCTTTTGAGGAACTTTGTTGCCAATTAGCTGCTTGTGAAGAAAATGTTCCTAAAGACTCAGTTTTTGAAAGAAAGGGAACACCAGATGCAGGTGTCGAGTGTTTTTGGACTTTGCCTAATAAAGATGAATGGGGATGGCAAGCTAAATTTTTTTTAGATATTCCTAATTCAACTCAATGGGTTGAAATAGACAAAAGTGTCAAGACTGCATTAAGTACCCATCCAAAATTACAAAGATACTATGTGTGTTTGCCGTTGGATAAACCTGACGCAAGAAAACCAAATCAGAAGTCATTTGCTAAAAAATGGGAAGAAAGGGTCAACAAATGGAATAAGTGGACCTCAAGTAAAAAGATGAAAGTCCAGTTTATATATTGGGGAAATCATCAAATATTTGAAAGATTAAGTAAGGATGTTCATAGAGGTAGGAGATTCTTTTGGTTCAATGAAGAATATTTTTCAAAAGAATGGTTTGAAGAAAAACTTGCTGAAATATTTTTTTATGCGGGTCCGCGTTATACTTCTGAATTAAATATTAAGTTAGAAATTAGTAAAGTATTTGAAGGTCTTGGTAGAACTGAATTTTTATATAAAGAGTTTGAAGTACTGTTTGGAGACATAAAAATAAAATTTGAAGATATAAATGATAAAGACGTAAAATTAAAATTTGAAGAAAAGTACAATGAGTTAAAGAAATATATTGACAGCATTTTAGCTTATAAAAGTGAATTTCTAAACCCTCAAATTAATTACTACGCTTTTCCGACTTTAAATCAGAAAATCCTTACTTGTAGTGAATTCATCTGGAATTTAGAATCTTTACTTGATGAATATGACCGTAACAATACTTCCCCTGATCCAAACCGACGAGAAGGAATTTTCAGTTATACCAGACATAAACTAAAAAAATTAAACACTTCATTAGCCGAATTGAAAAATTTTGTTGAATCTGACTGCTCAGTTGCTTCAAATTACAATAATTTATTAATAGTAGGTAAGGCGGGTATAGGGAAAACTCATTTGATATGTGATATCGGAAGAATGAGAATTGAAAAAAATAGACCGAGTGTTATTCTATTAGGTGAACATTTCAATGATTCAGACCCATTCATGCAAATCATTAAATTCTTGGATATAAAGTGTGATACATTTGATGAGTTTCTTGGTGCATTAAATTCCAGCGCAGAAGCAAATAATACCTTAGGATTTATTTTTATCGATGCTCTGAATGAAGGAGATGGTAAACTAATTTGGAAAAAATATCTTCCGGGTTTAATAAAAAAAGTGGAGCGTCATAAGAATTTGAAACTTATAATGAGTGTTAGGTCTTCCTATGAGGAAGTTGTAATTCCTGATATCTTTGATGAAGATATTTTGTTAAGAATTAATCATTATGGTTTTGCTGATGATACTTATAATGCAACAGAAAGCTTCTTTGAGTACTATAAAATTGAAACTCCAAGCATACCTTTATTAATTCCAGAGTTTAATAATCCTCTCTTTCTAAAAAAATTTTGTGAAGCATTAGTGAATAGTAATTTAACAAGAATTCCTAAAGGATTAAATGGGATTTCTCAGATTTTTGATTTTTATATATCCTCTATAAATAAAAAATTATCAGTTTCTCTTGGCTTCGATGAAAAGGATTTTTTAGTAAATAAGTCTATTGAGAAATTTGCTGAAGAATTAGTTTTAAATCAAAATTTTTATTTAAAAAGAGAGATCGCTAAAAAAATAATTGATGAATATTTAACATTTAAAAAATATGAGGATTCCTTATTTAGAAATTTATTACACGAAGGTATAATTCACGAGAGCAAATTTTATGCAGGAGATAATAAATATGAAGATGGGATTAGTTTATCTTATGAAAAGTTTACAGATCATTATAAGGCAAAAACATATTTGCAAAAACACTTCGATTTTAAAAACCCTACTGTTAATTTCACAACAGAAAGTATTTTGGGTGAACTATTAAAGGATGAAGATAGTTGTTGGTTTAATAAAGGATTAATTGAATCGCTTTCAATTCAAATACCGGAAAAGTTGAATACTGAATTAGTTGAACTTGCCCCTCAAATTAAAACATTTCATCCCGTTAAAGAAGCATTTATGGATAGTTTGATTTGGAGAGATCATAAATATTTTACTAAATCAACTGACCAATATATCAATGATTACATAATCAAAGATGATGAGTATTTTCCTAAATTTTTAGATACCTTACTTTTGATTTCTTCCAATCCTGATCATCCTTATAACGGGAATAGATTACATAACTTCCTAGTAAAGCATAAAATGTCAGAAAGAGATGCTTTTTGGTCAACCTTTTTATCTAATGAATATGGAAATCGAAGTTCCGTTGATAGGATAATTGAATGGGCTTGGAATAACTTAGATATTAATCATTATGATGAAGAATCATTGTTTTTAATATGTAAAACATTGTGTTGGTTTTTTACCACTACACATCGGTTCGTGAGAGATAGAGCAACAAAAGCTTTAGTAAATATCCTGACTTCTAAATTACACTTTTCATTAAGGTTATTAGATGAATTTAAAAACATCAATGATTTTTATGTTTTAGAGAGAATATTTGCATGTATTTATGGTGCAGTTTTAAGAAATCCTGATAACAATATTTTGAAAGAAGTTTCAGAATATATATATGACTGGCAATTTAAAAATGAAAATCCAATCCCAAATATTTTACTCAGGGATTATGCGAGAGGAATAATCGATTATGCTATTAGAAACAAAGTTATTTTAACTATTGATACAAAGAAAATTGAACCTCCTTATAACAGTAAGTGGCTGGAAAAAATCCCTTCGGAAAAAATAGTTAAAAATAAATTCTATATAGAAAATGCCAAAATGGATATTGAATATGCACAAAATGAAATATATGAATCTGTTATGGGTTTTGGTGATTTTGCAAGATACATAATAGGAACCAACTGGCATACTTTCAAATGGAGTAACAAAAAACTTAAAAAGGAAAATAAGCTAACAAAAAAAGAACGTTTTAATAATTTCTTGAGTTCATTAACGTTAAAAGAAAAAGAAAAATGGGGTAAATTTGATCAAATATTATTTGGTTTAAAAATTGCTCAAGACTTAGATTTTAAAAAAAGAACTGAACGATATAAACATCCTTTATCAGATAAAGAATTGAAAGAGTTACAGCAACTAATTGAAAAGGAAATAATTAAGAAGTTCAGAGGAAGGAAAAGAAAAGAATTAATTGACTTTATTTTACCCTATAGAAAAAGCAAAGAATTTAATAAAGATGAGTCTTTATTTGATTTAAAATTAGCTCAACGTTTTATACTAAATAAAGTCTTTCAGTTAGGTTGGAGAAAAGAAAATTTTGGTTACTTTGATCGCTATGTTGATAGAGGGTATAGATATGGTCGTGGGACTCATAAACCAGAAAGAATTGGTAAAAAGTATCAATGGTTGGCTTACTATGAATTCTTAGCAAGGGTTGCGGATAATTTTGAATTTCATAAAGACAATTGGTCATATGAGGAAAAATATGAAGGAACTTGGCAGGAATTTATCAGAAATATTGATCCCTCTAATTTATTAAAGAATACATATGATGAAGACTGGAGAATAAAATCAAATCCTTGGTGGATATCTGAAAATTATAATAACTGGAATATTGGAAATAATTTAATTTGGATTAAAACAAGTAATGATATACCAAATGGTAAAAATTTAATTGAAGTACAAAGGCCAGATAATTCTGATTGGTTGTTGCTTGAAGGTTTTTATAGATGGGAAGAACCGACACCACCAGATAAAGACCATTCGAAGATTCCTAAGAAAGAACTGTATTTTTTTGTTAAAAGTTATTTTATTCATAAAACAGAAAAAGATAAAATTTTCAAATGGGCAAAAGAACAAAATTGGTATGGACGTTGGATGCCGGAGTCTCACTCTCAGATGGAAATTTTTCTTGGTGAATTTTTTAGTTCAAAAGCCTACGATTTTCACAATATTCCTTATTATAATCATGCGGGGTGGACAAAACCTCGAATAAATGGAGAATTCAATTTTTATGTAAGTACTGATCAATATTTACAAGAAACGGGTTATGACTGTTCAATTGACGATTCAATAAAACTATACTTACCTAGCGAACTAATTGTAAAAGAAATGAAGCTTCACTGGAAAGGAAATGAAGGTCATTATTATGACTCTACAAATAATCTCGTTACGTTTGACCCATCAATAAAAGAAAAAGGTCCCTCATGCTTGCTAATAAATAAGAATATATTTACAGATTTCCTTAATAACTCAGATTATGAAATTTTATGGACTGTTGCAGGTGAAAAATATATTTTGGGATCAACATATGAGAATGATAATTATGTTGGTCGTCTTCAGATTAATGGAGCATATTGTTTATTTAAGGATGAATTAATTGGAACGTTGCACTCTAAGTTCGAGCCTCCTCGAAATTTAAGAAGTGAAAAATGAATATTAAAGATATTTCCTTTTTATTAATTCAGCTTTAGGTAAAGAAAAAATTTCTCTGGCTGGCACGAACAATACTTCGTGACACTGAGTAGACTTCTCAATCGCTATTCATCTATTTTTAGCCAGGTAAACCTTCATTCCTGCCAACGGCAGACCTGCATTCCTCATCCAATATCCAGCATCCAGAATCTTTAAGTCACCAAATAATTGCAGGGAACTTTCATTCCACTATTCCATAATTCCACTATTCCACCATTCCAAGATTCCATCTTCCATCAAACATCATCCATCCCCATTTTTAATTTTTAATTGACAACCGTTAATTGATTAATAAAGGAGGTAAGCTTAATTTGTAACCGCAACTATTGGAAACGTAAACCGTATAGCAGTAGTTTAGTCGACAGATTATTAAGAAAATGACTCATAATTCTTTATAAATGGAAGTGTAATAAATAAATTTTAATCAATATTAATAAAAACAGCTATGTACTCATTCTCAATTACGTTAAAAATTATTGTAATGTTGTTATTTTCAACTATAATTTGCAAGGCTCAGTTCCTTGATGAATTTGATAAAGAAAAAATTGAAGGCTGGTTTACAATGACTGGTGATGGAACGCCCGGAATGAGTTTTATAACTCATAATGATTATGCAACTATCTTTGTTGACGGATCGACAGACAAATACAATGTTTACTGGACATTGATTAAGCGTGACATTACAAAGTGGCTTGATTTAACCAAACTGAAAGATACCATATATCAGCTGCGTGTTGAAGCAAAAGTCCGGATTCACAATGCACCGCGCAGATTAAACTTTATGGTGAATACAAATCGTACTACCGATTACCATATTGATTTAATGGAGTTTGACATTCCTGATACAACAAACTGGCATGTAATAAGCATGACAACAAAAAAATTTGATGCAAAACCGGGTGATACTGTTTATGTTCAGCTTGCTGCTACAGATTTTGGTTTGGAAAAATATTTTGTTGATATTGATTACTACCGTGCAGATATTGTTAATGTTATAGAAGCGGGCCCTGACAATGGAAATCCCGTTCCCTATCATCCTCCAATTCCTGATATAAAAACATTTTCATATCATCTTGATGCTGCCGGCGATTGTGTTATCAATTCAAATTTCCCGGATGTTAATTTTAATGATCTTCATGTAAAAGAAAAGGAGGGAGATGTTTTTGTATTAACAATTAATGATGATCAATGGGGAATTCTCAGGTGGGATTTTTCTAATTTTAAAAATGCAAAGATTAAAGAAGCAGGTTTGCTTGAACTTACAACCCAATCAGTTTCTCTTGGCGGTAATTATGTTGAAGTGTTTGGACAGGATTTTGGGATGGAATTCAATAAAGTAAGAGTAATAGAAATTCCGGGCGGCAACCCGCATTGGGATCAGAATACAGTTACTTGCAATACATTAACCGGAGGTAAAAAATATTCGGAGGTTTTCAATTCTCAGATGGTTTATGACTTCGAAGTAAATGAAGAACAGGGTGGGAAAAATTATATAACTATTTCCCAGCCGGTTTTGCAGCGGTTGATAAATGGAACTACAAAAGGATTATTGCTTCGTCCGCTCGGAGCGATTACTGCTTCTTTCTATGCTTCAGAAAATCAAAAAGAAAGTTACACTGCTAAACTTCATTTCACTATCAAGAATGATAAGTAATTAAACGGGCGACAGCATGAAAGCATTTTCCAAAAAAGTATTGGCTAACTGTTTATTTGTAGTTTTAATAATTCTTTTGTCTAATCTTAGTTTAGCAAAAGATAAAAATACTATCCATGTTTGGGAAATGATGGAGATCAAACTGACTGCAGAGAAAGCTTATAATAATTATTATATGGATGTAACCTGCTGGCTTGACTTAAAAGGTCCTGGTTTTTCTAAACGAATTTATGGATTCTGGAATGGAGGAAATGATTTTATTGTTCGTATTGTTGCATCAAAACCGGGCAAATGGGAGTGGGAAAGTAATTCAAATCATCCGGAAGATGAAGGACTTAATTATAAATCAGGTTCGCTTATGGCAATAGAGTGGACAGAAAAAGAGAAGATAGAAAACCCTAACAGGCGTGGTTTTTTAAGACCAACTTCAAATGGTCATGCACTTCAATATGCGGATGGAACTCCATTCTTTATGATTGGCGATACCTGGTTAGCAGGAAGCACATGGAGATTACCTTTCAGAAATGCCGAAACATCAGACAATTACATTCCAGGTCCCGGGATAGGATTCGAAGATGCAGTGATGTTCAGGAAAAAACAGGGCTTTAATTCTGTTAGTATGATTTCATGCTTCCCGAATTGGGAATCTGATATTTATCCTGGTACTTATGCGGATTCAAATAATATTTATTTAAGAAATGCATGGGAAAAATTTGGTTATGATGTTAGAGATACAAAGGGTATAGATACTTCAGGTTACTGGGGTTCTTTTACCGCAAAAAATATGCGCGATGAATATGGAAATCTTCCTTTTGAAATGTCTAAAAATCATAAAGGAGTATCGGACTTCACCCGGATCAACCCGGAATATTTTAAGAGCCTCGATAAGAAGATGGAATTTTTGTCCGACAAAGGATTTGTTTCTCTTCTTGAAACGGTTAGAAGAGATGTGGGACCTTCATGGAAAACATATTTCAATTTCAAAGAAACCTTTTCTCGTTTTGTTCAGTACCTGGTTTCACGTTACGGTGCTGACAATATTATTTTTAGCGGTATTCATCTTGATTGGATTCCAAAAGATTTCAGCTTAACAGCAGAAGAATTTAATGAAGCTTTGACATATCATTTAGAAAAATACGGCCCGATGCCTTTCGGTCAACCTGTTACAACATTGATAAGTAGTTCAACATACACAGTATTTGGTCACAATAAAGATTGCCCCTGGCTTACAATGCACAGTGTTGGTAATAAGCCAAGAGATCACAGAATCTCAGATTCATTAGAAGTGATTTTCCGGCTGACTCTTCCATACTCGGCAATTAACTTTGAGCCATATTATACCGGGTGGAATCATGAAATTAATAAACCAAATGGTGAGCGTCCTCCGGCAAATTCAGAACGGGATAATTATTTTTCAAGGGCTCAAATGTATGGTTCTGTTTTATCCGGAGGATTATCAGGGCATGTTCATGGTACCGCAGCTTATGATATTACCACAACGGGGGAACCTGAAGGTTCACGACCCCATGTCTGGGATGCATTTATGTATGAATCTGCTGATTATATGAAACACCTGGAAACATTTGTTTTATCTGAAGGAGAAAAATACCAGTATCTTTTACTTGCAAGAGAGGATGTTATTCCTGACAAAGCCCCTGGTAGTCCGCCTGAAGGATTGGATGGATGGGCTTATATGATGAGAACTTCCGAAAAAGATTTTGCATTACTGTATTTTGAAAATCAATCAGTGGTGCCTGTAATTAAAAATTTTATTCCCGGAAAAGAATATTATTTTCAATGGTTTGATACTATCACCGGCAAATGGGATAAAAAAAATAAAATAAAAGCCGGCTCAGAAGGGACTTTGATTATTCCCAGTTTCCCTGATGAAGGAAAAGTATCTTCGAGAGACTGGGCTGCGAAAATAATTTTAGAATAATTTAAGATTTTCTTACCTTTCCTTCGGCTGTCACGGACAGCTTAAGTAAGTAGTAAACCCTTTCGTAGCACCAACTTAATCACTGGTTTTCAGATGAAGTAACAACGGGGGTATGGCTATGGACAAAATGGTTGAAGGAATCTGGAATTACAATACTTATTCTGAATCTTTTATTGCAGGTATAACATAATCACTCAATATTTCAGCAGTTTGATTATGAGCTTTCATTCCTCCATTAAAATAATTACTGGTTATAACTACCACCAATTCAATATCGGGAAAGACTGCAATCTTATTCCCTCCCGAACCCGACATGTAAAAAGATCTTTCATTACCAAAATTACTTAACCACCACAAATATCCATATTCTGTTCCCTGATCTATTTCTGCTTTAGGCGTAGTCGATTTTTCAACCCATTCTTTTGAAATAATTTCTTCCTCATTCCATTTTCCCTTGTTAAGATAAAGCTGACCAATCTTTAGTAAATCCCTGCTTTTTAAAGATAAACCTCCCCCGGTCATTGGAAATCCTTTTGGTGTCAACTGCCATTTATAGTTTGTTATATCAAGTTTATTAAACAAATGTTCATCAGCATAATCATACAGGGGTATCTTGGCTGCCCGTGATATTAGTTCTCCCAAAACAACAACACCGGCTGTACAATAACTAAATGCTCTTCCATATTTTGAATCATCCGGTTTTGTAACCCATTCAGGAAAACCTTTGACCGGAAGATCGAAGTAAAATTTCACCCAGTCCTCAATCAGATACATCCGTTCTTCATTGCCTCTTGAGAATTCATTCCAATCATCGCATTCAACTATTGAGCTCATTGTAAGAAGATCTTCAACAGTAATTTCTTTTTTCCTCTCATCAGGATTATCAAATGAAATATCAGTAAAATAATTATAAACTTTTTCCCTTTCGTCTTTCAAATAATTATTCTTTATCAGGCTTCCTATCAATAATCCCGTAATGGTCTTTACTGCTGACCTGGTATTTTGTAATGTTTCACTATCTGCACCATTATAATATCCTTCAAAAATTATTTTATTATTCTGAGCAATAACAAGACTTGTAATTCCTTTAAAATGATTTGAACCAATCAGGCTTTCTAACTCACTATATGGATTTGTTTGAGGATAAAAAACTGAGGATGCTGAAAACAGGATTAAAACACTTATAAATTTTCTCATAATTTTGCTTTATAATTTTTAAGAATATAATTTACCATTTATAGTTAGAAATTCAATAAGTTTAACAAAAAGTTCCGCTTCCCGATTAACCTGCATTAAACCTGTAAAAGAGGAAATACAATTCTGAACATGAATGGTTCGCTCGTAATGACTAACGATCCACGGCTGTAACGAACCACTTCATAACAAATAAAAGTCTTGAAATGCATGTCTCCTCAAAGTTAAAATCCATATTATATTTTATAACTTATGTTACGCATGGAGTCTTAATCATAATCTTAATCGTGCTCATAACTCGTCTTGGCGTAGGCCAAGCCGTAGCCAGATCGGATTAAAAATGAGTAAGATTAAGATTATGAGTAAGAATACAATTTTCTTGCGTAAGATGACTTAATAATATCAAGAGCATATTCTTATTTCCTATTAGTAATAAATCACATTAGTTTTTTATCTTTACATCAACTGGATTTATTTAAAAGGATATTATGCAGATAGGAATTGTCGGTTTGCCTTTTTCCGGGAAGTCAACTCTCTTTCAAACATTAACTAAAACTCATCTTGATCCTTCTTCACTGGTAAAAACGGAAACTCATCAGGCAGTTATCAAAGTTCCGGATAAAAGACTGGATAAGCTGACTGAGATTTTTAATCCTCAAAAGAAAACAAATGCTTCAATCGAATTATTAGATGTTATTGGTCTCCAAAAAGGCGATCATGGTTCGGTTCAATTTACAGGGAACTTTCTGTCAAAAGTTAAAACAAACGATGCGCTCATCCAGGTAGTCCGGCTGTTTCAAAATGATTTGACACATCTTCCTTCGATCGAGGATATGATAAAAGATGTTAATTCTTTTGAATCAGAATTTATTTTATCGGATATGGGTATAATCGAAAAGAGGATTCAAAATCTTAAGAAGCAAATATTAAAAGCTCAGGATGAACAGTTGAAGAAAGAATTGGTTCTTCTTGAAAAATGCTTTGAATATGTTCAGAATGAGCATCCTTTGCGGGAAGCTGATTTTTTCAAAGAAGAAATGAATACGTTAAAAACATATCAACTGCTTTCCATTAAACCGATGCTTATTGCATTAAACTTCTCTGAAGCTCAAATTAATGAAACAGAAAAATATCTGGATAAGCTTGTTAAAATGAAGTCCGGCAAAAATACAAAAGCGTTGGCTTTCTTTGGGCAAATTGAAATGGAAATGAGTCAGCTTCCTGAACAGGATGCAGCAGAGTTTATGAATGAATACGGTATAAATGAATCTGCTTTGGATAGCATAATCAGGGAATCGTATGATTTACTTGGGCTGCAATCCTTCTTTACTGTTGGTGAAGACGAATGCAGAGCCTGGACGATTAAGATTGGAATGAATGCACAGGAGGCAGCAGGAGTCATTCACTCTGATTTTTATAATAAATTTATACGTGCTGAAGTTGTACATTATGATGATTTCATAAAGCATGGTTCATTTGCCAAAGCCAGGGAACATGGAACCTGGAGATTAGAAGGAAAAGAATATATTGTGAAAGACGGAGATATAATTTCAATAAGGCATAGTTAAATTTTTTCAAGCCGGGAAAACGATAAATTGGGTTACAGGATTGAACAGTTAGATTTAGCATTGTTTAGAACTCATCCTAATCCTTCTCTTAATAAGAGAAGGACTTATTGGAATATTTACTTTGCATTTTAAATCTTAACAACACAATTAAAGTTGAGTTAACAATGATAATAAAGTCTCTCTCTTTTTAAGCCTGCCTGCGGTAGGCAGGAGAGAGATTTAGAGTGAGTTAATTTTGAGCTTAAACAACAAAACAAAATTAGTTGAAATTGCAAAAGTTGTTTGCAGGGAATTACGGAAGAATTCTACAAAAGCAGAACGAATATTTTGGAATGAAGTTCGTAATAGAAAATTCTATGGAAAGAAATTTTATAGACAATATCCTTTTTTTCATGACATTACTGAGAAAGAAACATTTTTTGTAGCTGATTTCTTTTGCTATGATGAAAAATTTATTATAGAGTTGGATGGTAAATATCATCAATACAGATTGAAGAAAGATGAAGAAAGAACAAAAATTCTAATCACTTAGGATTAAGATTAATAAGATTTAGTAATGTTGAGATTATAAATGATTTGAATGGCGTAATGATTAGAATTAAGAAATACTTCTCAGAGAAGGTCAAGGAGATGGATAAGCTAGATAATAACTGAACTCATCCTAATCCTTCTCTTAACAAGAGAAGGACTTGTTGGAAAAATAGTATTTGTATTTTGTATTCTGACAGTAGAATTAAATGAAAGTTTTATATTGAAAATAAAGTCTCTCTCTTGCCAAGAGAGAGATTAGAGTGAGTTAATTTGAAATACAAAATCACCCGTCGTGGTCGGTAAAACATTTAACCGGAGTAAGAAATGAAAAGTTTAATTATTGCATTATTTCTTCTATCCTCTTTTGGTTTTTCTCAAACCTCTTCGTTGGATACCGATCCAACCTTATCGTCCTTAACTAAGGATTCCACCATGTTGTCGGAAATAAAGAAAAGCTATTCAAGGCAAATCGGTGCTGCATTTAAAATGCTGGAAAATGTAATTGAAAATGCCAATGATACGACTTGGACAGCAAGAATAAATAACATGCCGTTCTGGCAAATATGTTATCATGTTTTATGGTTTACTGATTTTTATTTTCACGCTAATGAAGCAACTTTTCAAACTCAGAGTTTCGATATGGAAGGAATTCATAATTATTGGGTAAAACCGGATTCTCAAATGATTGAGAATCAAAAACATCCAATCTCAAAAAACAATATGAAAGCCTATTGCAAGTATGTAAAACAAAAAGCCAATCAATTCATTCAAAGTATAAATGATACATATTTTACTTCTCCTTCACCATTTGAGTGGCACGGTTTCCCAAAAATCGATTTAGTGGATTACAATCTTCGCCATCTTCAACATCATGTCGGACAATTAGATATTGCAATAAGAAGAGAACAGGATATTGGGAATCCCTGGATTATGTTTGATGATTTATCGGAAAATGCAGCAATACCTTCTGATATTTTAAAATAAAACTTAACACTCTCAAGCTGTCAAGAACCATTTCTGACAGAAGTTAAGACTATCCCCAGGCTGTTACGAACCACTTCGTGACAGAGAAAATAAAAAAATTAAACAGCGGGAGAAAAAAATGAAAGCAATTGTTTACGAAAAATATGGCTCACCGGATGTTCTACAGCTTAAAGAGATAGAAAAACCTACTCCCAAAGAGAATGAAGTATTAATAAAAATATATGCAACAACAGTAAACCGTACAGACTGTGGTTTTCGAAAGCCTGAATATCCTCTTATTATCAGGTTGATCAATGGACTCTTTAAGCCCAAAAGAACTATATTAGGAAGTGAATTGGCGGGAGAGATTGAAGCAGTGGGCAAGAATATAACGCTATTTAAAAAGGGAGATAAAATTTTTGGATTGACCGGCAATTTTGGTGCGCATGCTGAGTACATATGCCTGCCTGAAACAGCTTCAATCATAACAAAACCAACCAACATGAATTATGAAGAAGCCACCGCTGTCTGCGATGGTTTAATGCTCGCTTACAATCTTATTAAAAAAATAGATCTTCATAAAGGGTCTGCCTCGCCGGCAGGCGGGAAAAAAATCCTTATCTATGGAGCTTCGGGATCCATAGGTACCGCCGCTGTGCAGCTTGCCAAATATTATGAGGCAGAGGTTACAGCCGTGTGTAATACAAAGAATTTAGAATTAGTAAAATCTTTAGGAGCCGATGAAGTAATTGACTATACAAAAGATGATTTTACTAAGAATGGTCAAACGTATGATGTTGTTTTGGACGCGGTTGGCAAGAGTTCTTTTTTCCGTTGTAAAAATCTGTTAAAGAAAGGCGGAATTTATCTTTCAACCGATCTGGGTTTCTTAGCACAAATTCTTTTCTTAACACTATGGACTTCAATATTCGGCAGATTGCCTTCCGGCAAAAAAGTTCTGTTTCCAATTCCAAAAGTCAGTAAAGAGGATATTGGCTTTTTTAAAGAGCTTATCGAAGCAGGAAAGTATAAAGCGGTTATTGATAGACGATATACCCTGAAACAAATTGTCGAAGCTACCAGGTACGTCGAAACCGAACAGAAAACAGGAAATGTAGTTATTACTGTAGAGCATAATGATAAAACTTAATAAAGCTTTCACTGTGTTAGTTAATAGAACTCTTCCTAATCCTAAAATTATAATTGCCCCGACTTTTAAGCCTGCCTGACGGCAATGAAAATAAAACTAAACTTGTTTGGCTTTAGCCGCATCTATAAATGCAAAATAATGAGGCTAAAGCCTTTATTTAGGTGGCGGAGTAGTATTCCCTCCGTCTAAAGCAACTTTCCACGTCCCCTTTTTCTGCAATTTCCAGATGGTAAAATAATTACCATAATAGGTTGTGTCTTCTTGTTCAAATTTCCAGTTTCCCCAGGTGTATCCAAGTTCCCCGGATTTTGCCACTTCGGCTTTTACAGGCTCCCAGGTTAATGTTTTAGGTCCTGCTTTGTCTTTATATAATTCTTCAAATGCTTTTTTCCCGATGACAGGATAACTACCATCGTTAAACTTAACAATATCATTATCAGCATAATGCAAAATGGCTTTCAGAAAACCTTCTTTAACCGCTAAGTCAGACATAGCTCTATCCGTATTGATTATTTCTTCCTCCAATTGTTTTGTATCGGGATGCTGGTTACAAGAAATCATAATAATCATATAGAACAAGCAAAATGCAAAAAGAAATTTTTTCATAGGAAACTCTTTGTTATTTTTTATAATAAATCTTGTTCCTGAACTGCAAAAACAAATTATAGCTTCAGACAATACTTCTTCCAATAACTTCCGCAATAGCTCTTACTTGTTTCATTAAATCTTCAAACTGGTCGGGAAGAAGTGCTTGTGGACCATCGGATAAAGCACTATCAGGATCATGATGTACTTCCACCATAATTCCATCTGCGCCTGCAGCTACGGCAGCTCTTGCCATAGGTATAACTTTATCCCTGAGTCCGGTGGCGTGTGAAGGATCAGCAATAACAGGAAGATGGCTTCTTTTATGAACGACAGGAATGGCAGAAATATCAAAAGTGTTTCTCGTATAAGTTTCAAAAGTTCTTATCCCGCGCTCGCAAAGCATTACATTCTGATTTCCGTTTGATAAAATATATTCCGCCGACATAAGCAGGTCATCGATCGTAGCCGATAGCCCTCTTTTTAACATTATCGGTTTAGATGCTTTTCCAAGATCACGGAGTAAAGAAAAATTCTGCATATTCCTTGCACCAACCTGGAAAATATCTGTGTATTTCTCAATCAGGTCAATCTGGCTGCTTTCCATTACCTCGGTAATAACCAAAAGCCCGAAAGCATCGCCAGCCTGACGAAGCAGTTTTAATCCATTTTCACCCAAGCCCTGGAAAGAATAAGGTGAGGTTCGCGGCTTATACGCTCCGCCTCTTAAAATTTTAGCACCTGCTTTTGCAACAATTTCCGCTATAGTAAAAATTTGTTTTTCGCTTTCAACCGAACAGGGTCCTGCCATTATAGCAACAGCGTTGCCTCCAATCTCTACATCACCAATTTTAATCCGCGTATCTTCTTTCTTAAAGCTTCTGCTTGCAAGCTTAAAAGGTTCGGTTATCCTGTAAACTTCGGCAACACCTTCAAGCACTTTTACTCTGCGAATATCAAAATCCGGCTTAACACCGATTGCCCCAAGTACAATCTGCTCCACCCCGGTTGATTTGTGAACAGCAAACCCAAATTCTTCAAGATGTTTTATTACATTCTCAAGCTGTTTCTCTTTAATATTTTTTTCCAGAACTACTACCACTTTTCTCTCCGTTAAGAATAATTAATGAAAACTTTTTTCTCCCGCCTCGATTGCAAGTTCTATGTGGTCTTCTTTTGAAGGAATAGCACAGGAATATTCGGGACTGTAAGCACAATATGGATTATATGCAAGATTAAAATCAATTGTATAAATAAAATTTTTATCATGATCAACTTCGAAATCAATATATCTTCCCACCCCGTAAGTTTCTTTGCCTGTTGTTTTATCTGTAAACCAGATACTGAAATATTTTTCTCCCCCTTTCGTAACTCCTTCGTAAACATTTACAATGTAATCCTTGCCGTCGTAATTACATTTAACATAGCCGTACCTGACAGCATTTCTTTCCTCACCTTTAGTACCGAAAATAATTATTGTATCTTTTTTTTCATACTCATAAAGCTTGCTTTTAAAAACGAATCCGGGATCGGGATCAAAATATTTTAGGGGCGTAAACTCAACCTTTACCCGTGAATTAAATGGAGAATTCGAATCACTCTTCATATATTCATCCTTTTCCTGCCTGAATTTCTGAATTTCCGCTATATATTTTCCTTCTTCGGGAGAGTAATTTTTCCCACAGGATATAAAAATTAATACAACGGCAAAAGCAGTTGATATTATTAAGAGATTTCTATTCTTCATATAAAAAAACTAAATAAATATTTTGTTAAAAACTACATATGTAAAATTAAATTGTCCTTAAAAAGGCTTATTATAGTTTTTTTAGGTTACATTTAGGAGGAACCGATATATTACACAAAAAAATATTGTGATATTTCTGTGATATTTTAAGTGCATATTTCTCTTAGTTTAGAAAACTAAAAAATGAGAATTACATTCTATACAATATTTTCTCTTGCTTTCTTAGCGAGTGCTTCATCGGCGGTTGGACACGTATTATTGAAGTACCCGTCTGGGGATGAAACATTCAGTACGGGCGATACAATTAAAATTGAATGGCAGGTTGCTATAGACCATGGTGATTGTAACTGGGATTTATACTTTTCTACTGACGGAGGCAGCAGTTGGTCGGAGATTGCAATAGATCTATCTAAATCTAACTTCGGCTATGAATGGATAATTCCAGCAAATGCTACAAGCAGCGGGAAAATTAAAGTAGTTCAGGATAATGTTATTGGAAGTAATTATGAATCCGAAAGCAGAAATTTCACAATTAATAATTTGCCTACATATATAGCTTCCGAAGAAAACCAAATTAAAAATTTTGTTATTTACCCGGCTTATCCAAATCCCTTCAATAGTTCAACAGTGATTTCCTTTAACCTGCCGGAACAAAATCATGTTAAGCTAATTGTTTTCAATGTAGCGGGAGAAGAAGTAGAAACAATTGTAAATTCAGAAATGTCCGCGGGATTTCACAAAATAAGTTGGAATGCGGATAATGCATCATCGGGAGTATATTTTTACGCGATTGAGACAAAGTATTCCCTGCAAACCAGGAAAGTAATTTTACTAAAATAAATTTATCCCTCTTTTTTAACTTTCTTTTTTAGTTCACTAAGTTTGTTAAGTGCTTCGAGCGGAGTCAGTTTATCAATTTCAATTTCATCAATTTCTCCTCTCAACTTATCATCCTGAACCTCAAAAAGGCTTATCTGGTTTTCCATTTCCGGCTTCATCTTTGAAAGCTTTTCTTTTCGTTCTTCATAAGGAGTTAATTCTTTACTTTCCAGGTTCTGAAGTACCTCTTTTGCCCTGTTAACCACAAATTGCGGAAGTCCTGCCATTTGTGCTACCTGTATTCCATAACTATGATCTGCCTGACCCGGATTAACTTTATGAAGGAATATTACTTTATCACCATATTCTCTTACTTCAACTTTATAATTCCTGATACGCGGGAAAATTTCAGCCATTTCATTTAACTCATGGTAATGAGTTGCAAAAAGAGTTTTAGCTTTTATCTCGGGGTGTTCGTGAAGATATTCCGTTATAGCCCATGCTATCGAGATCCCGTCAAAAGTACTTGTGCCTCTGCCGATTTCATCAAGCAGGATAAGACTTTGTGAAGAAGCGTTGTTCAATATATTTGCAGCTTCCTGCATTTCAACGAGGAAAGTGCTTTCCCCGGCAGATATATTATCGCTGGCTCCGACACGCGTGAATATCCTGTCAATCAATCCAATGCTTGCTTTTTTTGCCGGCACAAAAGAACCGATCTGTGCTAAAAGAACAATCAAACCAACCTGGCGGAGATAGACGGATTTTCCTGCCATGTTTGGTCCGGTTAAAATTATTATCTGGTTTTTATCCGAATCAAGCTTGCAATTGTTTGGAGTAAATTTCTCTCCCGGAGGAAGTATTCTTTCAACAACAGGATGCCTTCCTTCAATTATTTCGATTACGTTATCTTCACTTAGTTCCGGCTTAACGTAATTATATTCCGCAGCGCATTCAGCAAATGATATGAAACAATCGAGCATTGCAATCAGTCTTGCATTCTGCTGTATTCCCTCAGCTTCAGAAGCAACAATCATTCTTACTTCGTCAAATAATTCTGATTCAAGCTCATATATTTTTTCTTCAGCGTTGAGTATTTTTTCCTCGTAATCTTTCAGCTCCGGTGTGATAAACCTTTCGGAATTTACAAGAGTTTGTTTGCGAATATAATTTTCGGGCACTTTTTCTTTATGTGCATTACTAACATCTATATAATAGCCGAACACTTTGTTGAAGCTTACTTTTAATGAAGAAATCCCCGTTTTTTCCCTTTCTGACTTCTGAAGGTTCGCTATCCAGTCCTTGCCATGTAAAGAAATATCCCTCAGCTCATCGAGTTCAACGCTAAAGCCTGTTCTGATAACTCCACCGTCGGCAACACTTAATGGAGGCGAATCAATTAAAGCAGACTGAATTTTTTCAACAAGTTTCTCCAAAGGATTAAGCTCTTCTCTTATTTGCATTAAAGTTTTAGTTTCTACCGATAAGAGCAAATCTTTTAGTAAAGGAATTTTTCTCAAGGATGTTTTTATTGCAACAACTTCTCTGGGATTAGCACGACCAGTGCAAATTCTGGAAATCAATCTTTCAAGATCACTTATTTCATTTAATTCTTTAAGAAGATTTTTTCTTAAACTTTTATTTTTTAAAAGATCTTCAACACTCTCCTGTCTTTTAATTATCGGGTCGAGCTTTCTTAACGGTGCAGATATCCATTTTTTAAGAAGCCTTCCTCCCATTGGAGTAACAGTTCTGTCCATTATTTCAATTAAAGAACCTTCCCTTCCACCGTCTCTCATAGAAAAAATTATTTCGAGATTTCTCTTCGTGGAAAAATCAAGAGCCATATAATCGGAAGGATTATAAAGAGATATATGATTTAGATGAGATAGATTTGCTTTCTGTGTCTCCTGCAAATAGTTGAGTACAGTTCCGGCTGCAATTATTCCTGCACCAAGATGTTCTATCCCGAATCCTTTAAGGTTTACAGTTTTAAATTGCATCAGCAGCAGCTCTTTTCCATAATCATAATTAAAAATCCAGTCATCGAGCTTAGTAACTCTCAGTTCCCTGTTAATCTTATGTACAATTTCGGTTAGTTTTTCTTTATCACGCTTTTGTACAAGAATTTCAGAAGGATTTATCGTTTCTATTTGGGGAGTTACCTGACTTGTATCAACTTCATAAGTATAAAATTCTCCCGTCGAAATATCGCAGAAAGAAATTCCTGCTGTTTCTTCTTTCAGGCAAATTGCCATTACATAATTATTTCTTTTATGATCGAGCAATTTTTCCGAAAGCGTAACGCCGGGAGTTACAACCTCAATAACTTCGCGTTTAACAATTCCTTTGGCAAATTTAGGATTTTCAACCTGTTCACAAACGGCAACTCTGTAACCTGCTCTAACAAGCTTTGGAAGGTACGTATCAATTGCGTGGAACGGGAAACCGGCAAGAGGAACATCTTCAGCCGCACCGTTGGCTCTTTTAGTTAAAGTAATTCCCAAAACTTTTGAAGCAGTTTTTGCATCTTCATCAAAAGTTTCAAAGAAATCACCAACTCTGAAGAGCAAAATCGTATCGGGATTCTGCTCCTTAACCTTATAATATTGAGCCATTAAAGGGGTTTGCTGCATAGTGCTCAAAAATACCTTAATAAGGATATAATATCAATTTATTCGGGAAGTTAAAAGGGATTGGGAAAGATTAAGATTTAGTTATAAAATACGAATATTGAAGTTATAAAAATGGCTAAAAATTAAATGAGGCTCGTCTTAGAGAGGAACCTCATTTACGCTTTCATTTATTTTTTATAGCCGACAACAGTTATACTATACAATCCTGTGCCGCTCTTTCTATATTCTTTAATTTCTTCATCCGATAAATAATCTTTCAGAAGATCATCGGGAAGAGGACTTTGCCGGGATTCTTTAACTTCAACATTTCTGAAACCGGTTTGTTCAATAATGCCGAGGTATTCTTCCTGCTTAAGAGCTCCTGAAACACAGCCCGCATATAATGCAGCAGCATCTCTTATTTTCTTAGGCAATTCGCCAGCAGTTACAATATCTGAAACACAGAAATGCCCGCCCGGTTTCAATGTTCTGTAAATTTCAGCAAAAGCTTTTTGTTTGTCTGGAACAAGATTAAGCACACAATTGCTAATAACAACATCTGCAAAGTTATCCTTAAGAGGAAGGTTTTCAATATCTCCCAGTTTGAAATAGATATTTTTGTAATTCAGCTTTGAGAGATTCCTATTTGCCTTAGAAAGCATTGCATCCGTAAAATCAATCCCTACTACTGTTCCATTTTCTCCTACCAAAGATCTCGCAACAAAAACGTCATTCCCAGCTCCCGAACCGAGATCAACCACAACGTCTCCTTCTTTAATTCCGGCATGTCTTGTCGGCAAACCGCAGCCAAGACCTAAATCTGCATCTGAAACATAACCGTCAAGCGATTTATAATTTTCACTAAAGTTTGTAAGATCGGGATTATCGGAAGCACATCCGCAGCCGCATCCTTTAGACTTATCTGCAGCTATTACAATTTCCGAATATTTACTTTTAACCACTTCTTTAAGTTCAGTATTTTCCATTTTATCACCTCAAATGTTTATTTAATTATTATTATTCCGTCAAACAGTTCATTTAATTTTTTTTGAGCTTCAGTTACAGTTGAATAATCAAGACAGTAACATATTTTAGGACCTTCAATTTCTCCTTTAATAAACCCGACTCTCTTTAACTCTTTCAAATGCTGTGAAACAGTTGCCTGTGCAAGAGGCATTAAATCAACAATATCTCCGCACATACAGACGTTCTTTTGAGCAAGAATTTTCAGTATCTTTATTCTTGCCGGATGAGAAAGAGCTTTTGCCCAGTCTGAAATCTTATTTTCTATTTTCGTAAACTCTTCTGATTTTGAAATAGCCATTTCAATTTTTCCTTAATCGTTCATCGTAAATATACGATGAATATTTCCTGAGGTCAAGTTATTAATTCAAAAAATGTATAAGATTTTATTTTATCGAGATAAACGGATTTTTTTGAATACCGGCGGAATATGGTCTTCAGAAAGGAACCTTCACAATAACATATCATTAAAAACAACCTTTCATCATTACAAAAGCATATAATTCCTTTTTTCACTTTTTCAAAAAGTGGAAGTAGTATAATTTGGTTTTAATTTATAATTTATCTCTTATTATGATCTGTGGTCATTTCGAGACTGAACGAGACAAATAAATATTCAAAGGAGGCATGCATGTACAAAAAACTTTTCCTATTCGTTGTTTCTTTGTCATTTCTTTTCTCTTCCTTCATATTAGCACAGGATGTTAGTATTGAAGGGACATATCAGTTAGTTGCACGTAAATTGCCGGACGGAACCAGGATGAAGGCTCCGGATATTATGGGATTACTGACTTTCACAAAAACTCACAGAAACTTTAACATTGTCTGGAAAGATAAAGATGGGAAGTATTTCTCATATTCGGTTGTTTCAAGTTATGAATTAACTGAATCGGAATACACCGAAACAATTATTTTTTCAGTAATGAATGATGAGATTGGCGGGAAAGGGCTTACATACACAATGTCAGAACAGACTGCAACTGCACCTGTAAAAGTAAGCGAAGGAAAACTCGAGATTAAAATGCCTTTCGATCCTGTGACTGTTGTTTTCAATGGAGAAAGATTTGTCGGTACAGCCGAAGGTATGTTTACAGATTACTGGGAAAAGATTCAATAATATCAGTTAGAAGAGAATAAAGCGGGCGGGGTGATTTGAATTACTTATTTCAAACACCCCATACTTTCAGTTAAAATTCAAAATCCAGCATTCAAAATTCAGAATATTTTACATCCTTATTTCAGCAAAATCAGTTTTTTAACCGAGTTATAATTTTTGCTGCTTGTCTTAGACTGTGCGTTCATTTGCAGAAAATAAATTCCGCTGGAGAATGTACTACCATCCCACTTGAATGAATAAATGCCGGGTGAAAATTCACCTTCTGCAATTTCTTCAATCTGCTTCCCAAGAATATTATAGATAATTAACTTAACCGAACTCTCTTCCGGTATCTCGAATTTAATATTTGTAGCAGGATTAAAAGGATTCGGATAATTCTGTAGAAGCGAGAACTCAGTTGGAATTGGATCGCTCTTATTTTCTTCTACATCTGAAGTAACAGAATTAACAGCTCCCGGCGTCCCGTGTCCGATCGAAGCATCCCAGTTTATTCCTAAAGCATTATTGAAGGAAGGATCTTTAAGCTCCAGAGATGAACCTCCCCCATCTGCTTCAGTAGGCCAGGGAGAGTTATCATCGTATGTAAGTGAATCTACGAGTCTCCCGGAATTATCATAAAGGAAAATA
>MGZZ01000092.1:26662-32369 GCA_001802795.1 Ignavibacteria bacterium GWC2_36_12
ACACCGGGGTATTCAGCCTGGAATAATGTAAGATCGACGCATAGCACAATATATGAATGGGGTTGTAACACAGTGCCAGGATTTAATGCAAACGACGGCGTACGGTTTTCATCCATAAATACCCAGCCCGAAAGATCAATTGCATTGTTAGTGTTATTGTAAAGCTCAATCCAATCTTCGGAATCGAAATCATTAGATGAATTGTAATTAATTTCGTTGATTACTACTACCGGTGCCGATTCTCCCGCATACATAAAAGCACCGATATCGGAACGTGTGCCATCATAATCGTTCGGCGTCTGCGGATCACCATTATCAATGCAAGGTGAACCTGTCTGGATGTGGAAATTCGCACCATCCGGGTTAATCAACAAAGGTTCATCCAATAAGTTTTCCAATCCCGGCAAAATATCCGTATTGGAAATAGAATAGTTAATAGTTATTTCCGATAAATTATCAATTGTAAAGGGAGATACATTTGAATTTGCAAATATAGAATTCCGCACATCTGCACGTGTGCCGCCTTCATTTTCATTCTTTTGAAAACAAGCGACTCCAACATTGTCATCATAAAATGTACAGTTGAGAATATCAGCATAAG
Organism: Ignavibacteria bacterium GWC2_36_12; assembly: GCA_001802795.1. Taxonomy (GTDB): domain Bacteria; phylum Bacteroidota; class Ignavibacteria; order Ignavibacteriales; family Ignavibacteriaceae; genus RBG-16-34-14. The sequence goes on from MGZZ01000092.1 coordinate 27,264, forward strand.
AGAGACTATCTTTAACACCGACACCGAGGTTACATCCCGCAATTGTATTACGCAACAGCAGAGCATCCGATCCCTGACCGATCGAAACTCCTTTATCGCTGCAATTCATTATCAGATTATTTTCTATAATAACATTTGTCGAAGCGTCACCAAGATCGATTCCGTCACTGTTGCTTCCTGTAAAATCCCTGATAATATTATTTTGAATCGTGGTTGTTCCCAGCATAAATCCCAGATCCAGAGCATCCATATCGGAAAGGTTATTACCAATAAACAACGAATTTTGAACTGTTAGATTACCACCGTTGCAATTTATATAGTCGCCCACATCAGTAACATTTTCAAACCTGCAGAAGTTTACCGTCATATCGCTCCACTGAGAGGATACTGGAAATTTAACCTGATCGAAATTTACATACGTAAGCTGAACTGTGGAATAATAACTTGAAACAGCAGCAAAGAAATTAATCGTATCAATGCCCGTTGTCGAATTGGAGATATTCACATAATTTAATTCAGAAGTACCAACACTGTTGTTAAAACTTATAGCTCCCCATTTTTCGGATGGATAATAAGAAGTTAGAGTAATCGGCTCCTCTTCTGTTCCTTCCATTAGAAGTTTACCCTGAACATTAATTCCTTTGCCCTGGGAAAAATAAATTATTACACCCGGTTCAACTGTTAACACGCCGTTTGATCCAATAGTTACATCATTCTCTACATAATAGTAAGATGAACTCGCTTTAGAAAGTGTTAATGCCGAATTAATAACTGAAGGAATATTACCGGCACCAATATCTTCAAATTCCGCCAGCAATTCTGTATCACCGGTAAGTGTATAACTTATAGATGAATTCGAACTGATTATATTTTCTACCAGGGAGGGCTGACTGAGTTTCGCCTCAAGGCTTAAATCAAAACTAACATCAGAGCTCGTGCTGCCCGATTGGTGTATTTCAACAGCTATCACATTATTTCCCGTTACCAGGTAGGTATTATCAAATGTGAATTCAAAATATGTAGATTCGTCTGCATTACTTACAGCAGTAGTTGCAGTTGTAGAATAAGTTATTGTACCCGAAGGCATGTTCGACCTGAGAATTTCGGTTCCGTTCAGATATACAACAGCACCGTCATCCCGCATCAGACTTAAATTTAATTCGCTTACATTAGCCGGATCAGTGATTTGAAATGGGTACCTGTAATATGATGTAATATATTTATTCTGCGAATCGGAACCGTAGCTGATTACAGTATTTTCGTCTCCTTCACCGTAACCAAACTGGGCATTACCGGATTTCCACCCGGCATCATTATAACCTGTATTTTTCCATGTGGCTTCCGGTGCAGAACTTTCATCTCTGTATTTCCACTCACTTCCAGCGGGAATTAAATTAAGATCAGTCGATAAGACTAATTCTTTCCATTGTTTGAACCCGTATCCCGGCGGCGAATAAATCTGTATTGGCAACGCAGCATTTTTAAAATATAGATTATCTTCGCCGAGATTTTCATAAAAACCGTTAACTACAACTTTCCCCTGGTTCTGAACATTTGTAGAAATTTTCAGATTTGCTCGTCCTGATAAACTAAATCTATCGCTTATGTATTGACTCGCATACTGACTCCGCTGGGCAGCAAAGTTTCTTAGTTTCTGTATTTCAGAATTCCACGATGTAAGAGAAGTAACCCCGGGAGTCTGACCCCAGATATCTATTGTAAGTGAATCGATATAAGTGCCCCACTTTTGAATATGCATCGGCATCTCGTCTTCAATTAAAGATTTCAAACTATCAATTATCCCGATAAGCCTGTCATAATCAAAAGTATTATTTATTCGCCGTGCATACCTTTGAACAAATTCATTTTTAAAACTTTCATTAGCACACAATTGACGAAAGAGCCCAAAGTTATTATAAATATCGCTAAACTGGTTGGTGCTGATCCTGCCCGCATCAAAACCTCTATCCATATCTACGAGAACCCAATGCCAGAGTTTCTCATTCTTATTATCACGCCAGACTTCCCTGTTATGCCCCCAGCTTGAGTTGGCAAGAAAATCCTGAACTATTACAAAGTCCATCAGATCCTGCATATTAATTTTGGAAGCAAAGTATGCATAGTTTGTCGGATCAGCTAAATTTGTAATCTGGGCAAGGTTCAGTAAATTTACAAAATCAGTCGAGTCGCCGCTTATTACCGTGTTATCGTCTTCGAGATGATCGAGGTTTGCGGGATCGACATTATAATGAAGTAAAAAATATTGATCGTCAATTTTTTCCCTGAGATTATAAATTCCCCAGTACTGCCCATTTAAATAAAGAACAGATGGTTTAAAAGCCTGCATCGAATTCAATACCTGTCCCTCGAGAACGGTTTCACACAACCCATCCCTGAGCATCGTATAAGGCCAGTCATCACCACTGTTTCTTAAATAAAGACGTTTGTATTGCTGATATGGAAGGTCATCGAATATTTTGTAGGCTATGTGAGAATAACCATAATCGGAATTGGCATAAATATTAAAAGGTTTTTCTGCAAACCTGTAAATGTTTTCTCCACCAATCCTCGCACCGGCATCTAGAAAAAATGCACGCGCAGAACCTAAGGGGAAGTATTCCAGGCTAACAGGAATTTCCCTGTCTTTATAAGAATTTCTATAGATCCCTAATTCACCCCATAAAAATAAAGGATCAGTGACGAAAGAAACCGCAGGTAAATTTCTTGTTTCACTTATAAAATAAGAATTAGTCGTTATCTTCCCGGGGAGTTTGGAATTTTCAAAAACTCTTGCGCGCAATACTGTATTACTATTAATATTGAGCGGCGTTGTATATTGATTTGATAAGCTTGTCGGTTTGGAACCATTTGTCGTATAACGTATCACTCCACTTCCTGAACCAGAGCTTAACGACACCTGAATTGAGCTAAGAAAAAATCCGCCGCCGGTAGAAAAATTAACATCGCCGGATATATTTGTAGAAATTAATCCTATATTTGCGTTGGAACCTAAAGGTGTCGGCTCTCCGAAATAAAACCAGTTATTACTGCCATTAGGTTTTCTTCCATAAGAAACATCAGTCAGCTGTTCAGAATATAAAACAGAATCAATTTTATTTCCGCCTGCATCGAATAACCCGATTTCATCTCCGCCTTTACTCAATTGAAAATTTGTATGACACCATTTGGTCGTGTATTGATTGTTATCGGGCCACCAATCTCTTACGTAAGTTTTATCAGGAACATCATTATACCCATCTGCCCAGATCAGGAAATAGCTTTTTGCAGGAATAATTGTGTTCGCGGGAATCTGCCATTTCAGCTGCTGGGAAAAATCGTCTGTTATATAAAACCCCCCGATATTTACATCTGTATTTTCATCATTATAAAGTTCAATCCAATCTGAAAAATCGTCGAAGTCAACCATATCGGGATTTGTGGTAAGATTGGAAGCAAGGAACTCATTTATAAATACACGCGGGCTCTGAGCAAATATTTCGTTTGGAAAGAAAAAAATTAAAAAAAGAATTATAAAACAACTGATACAAATCCCCATTTTTCTTAAACCGTACCCCGATTGTCTCATTTTACATCGTCTCTCTATATAATATTAATAACAAAATTAATGAAATTCCCCTTTATAAACTACACAAATTATGCCGTGGGTGGTTTGTGGAAATGCTAAATTTTTAATTATAAATTTTGAATCTGAAAAAGAAGATCATAATAGATATTACAGGCACAGAGGCTGTTTCATTAGTAACTTTTCTTGACACGCCTGAACCTGCCGGCAAAATCGGACTTATGAGACAGCCCCTTTCAAAAAAAAGTAAAGAAATTAAAAATTTGTCCCCTTAGCTCAATTATACTGCATCATAGAAACACAAAAGAGAACGATAATTCCAAGTGTCATATTGGTACGGGCAAGCAACGTCATATTCTTCTGAGCTTTTATAAATTCCGGTAAAGGCTGATCACCCGGTTTTGGTGCAAGCTTTCGAAGCTTTGGTGATACAACAAAAGTAATTAATAATCCAAAAAGAATCATTAAGAGAATCGCTATGTGTTTTACCGTTAACCAAAGACCAAATCCGCTTTCAGGGTTAAATAACAAATATGAAGGAGTTTTATAAAGCCCCGTTAGCAGAAGAACAATGACACTTATCCAAACAATTATAAGAAATCTTTTAACAATAGCTCCGAATAGTTTCCCTCTTTGCCCCGGGTCAATTGCTGTTTGAGCCGGGAAAAGAACAATATTCATGAAGATCATTCCCCCGATCCAGGTAACTGTTGCAAGCAAGTGCAAAAAATTATTGATAACTGCGAAACTCATTTTGCCCTCTCCTGTTATTACATTGTTATAAATAGCTTAGAACATTAATAATAAGTGAAAGGAACTTAAATTATTTAAATATCAGAGGCAATATCATATAACCTTTAAAGACCGGAACTCTCAAATGATTCCAATAATATTTTAGCCTGATAAATAAATTTATGAGGCTTTTATTATATTAGAATATACAATCAAATGATGCCTGACTCGTATTTGCAGTTACAGAAATTCAATCCAAAGGAAAAATGAATAAAATTCCGGAACTATTTTTTCACATCTCCAAAGAGGCAAGAGGTAAATACCGGTTTGAAGATGAATTCTACTCACTGAGGGGAAACCTGGTTGTTGTAAACGGCATAGCTGCACGCAAACTTGCAGAAAAAATAAACAGTGTAAAGCAATCCGAGGGAAAGACAGATGGGCTGGTAACTGCCGGGCAGGTAAACACGCTCGGCCTGCTTCATGAAATTTTTCACTTTCTTATAAGGCATTATGAAGAGAAAGAAAATCCCGGCGTCTTTGCAAGAGGGATTAATCATCTTAAAAATAACCTGAATGAAAATGAATTGTCCTCTGTTTTATCAGAATACATTAATCATTTCCCCCCACACGATGTTTACAAAGGCAAAGTTAGTGCAAATGATTACCTGAACGGCAGCACAGCCGGAAAGCAGAACAAAGAGATAATTCTTGAGGAAATAATACTTCTCCACCTCGAAAATAATAACCCTGCTACCCGGCAGCTTGAGGAACTTTATTCCGAAAAACCA
>MGZZ01000092.1:32410-40741 GCA_001802795.1 Ignavibacteria bacterium GWC2_36_12
TGAAAAGTTCTTCTCAAATGAGAAACCATTTGGACCAGAGAATCTCTCTCTTATTCACTTTCTTAGAAAACCGATAATAGAGAGTCCTTACAACTTAGATGGGCAGCTCGAATATATACTTAAAAACTGGAGAATTTATATTTACGACAAATTCTGGAAGAGACTGCTGACAGGGAAAGACATAGTGTATGAAGACTCTAAACTTTTTCTTCAGCATATGGGAGGTAAAGGAACACCGCCGGTTCCAAATTACGAATTCGACAAAGATTACTTAGCCAGGCTCAAAGCAGGGAACGCAGGTAATTATTATGAAGAATACGAAAGGTTCACGCGGGATATCGACTGGATGCCGAACGTAGTAATGATTGCAAAGAATGCTTTTGTCTGGCTCGATCAACTTTCAAAAAAATACGGAAGAGAAATAAAAAGACTCAACGAAATTCCGGATGAAGAATTAGACAAGGTTGCACGATGGAACTTTACATCTCTCTGGCTTATAGGAATTTGGGAAAGAAGCAGTGCATCCCGCAAAATAAAACAGATGATGGGAAATGCAGAAGCCGCTTCGTCCGCTTACTCGCTTTTTGATTACGTTATTGCTAATGAACTCGGCGGTGAAGATGCCTTCCAGAATCTTAAAGACCGCGCTTGGCATAGAGGAATCAGGCTTGCAAGCGATATGGTTCCAAACCATACCGGGATCTATTCCAAATGGGTTGTTGAAAAACCGAATTACTTCATTCAAACAAATTATCCTCCTTATCCCGGTTACAGGTTTACCGGACCAAATCTGTCGGACGATCCAAGAGTGGAAGTGAGAATTGAAGACAGGTATTACAGTATGTCTGATGCTGCTGTAGTGTTCGAAAGAAGAGACGGTTACACCGGCGATGTAAAATATATTTATCACGGCAACGACGGCACACACATGCCGTGGAACGATACTGCTCAACTGAACCTGCTTGATCCTGAAGTGAGAGAATCATTATACCAGACAATAAAGCATGTAGCGGAAAAAACATCTATTATCCGTTTCGATGCTGCTATGACCCTTACTAAAAAACATTACCAGCGATTATGGTTTCCGCAACCCGGAACAGGAGGAGCAATACCTTCACGTTCCGATTTTGGACTGACCCGGGAAGAATTTGATAGTGCAATGCCGCAGGAATTCTGGAGGGAAGTAGTTGATAGAATAAATAAAGAATTGCCGCATACTCTGCTTCTTGCAGAAGCATTCTGGCTGATGGAAGGTTATTTTGTTAGAACTCTCGGTATGCACAGAGTTTATAACAGTGCCTTTATGCATATGCTTATGAAAGAAGAGAATGAAAAATATAAACTCCTTATCAAGAATACTCTTGAGTTTAATCCAGAAATATTAAAGCGGTATGTAAACTTTATGAGCAATCCCGACGAGGAAACCGCCGTTAATCAATTTGGTAAAGGAGATAAATATTTTGGAGTTTCGGTTTTAATGGTTACTCTACCTGGTTTGCCGATGTTTGGGCACGGACAGGTAGAAGGATTTTCAGAAAAATACGGGATGGAATATAAAAGAGCTTATTATAATGAGTTTGTAGATGAAACCCTTGTAAGCAGGCATGAGCATGAAGTATTTCCTCTTATGAGCAAACGTTACTTGTTTAGCCAGGTAGATAACTTCGAGCTATATGATTTTATCGGAGATTATGGAAACATAAATGAAAATGTTTTTGCTTTCACTAACCGTGCGGGTAATGAACGTGCTTTAATCATTTACAATAATTCTTATATCGAATGTAAAGGAACGATAAACTGGTCAGTGCAAAAAGTCTATTCGACAGGAAGCAATCCTTCAAACAAGAAATTAGCGGAAGCCCTCGGGCTGAAGAACGAAAACCACATATATTATTCTTACAGGGATCATAAAACAAAATTCCAGTTTCTTCTCCCTTCTAGGGATTTACATGATCACGGCTTTTATTTAGCACTTAACGGATACGATTACAGGGCTTGTCTCGAGTTTAACGAGATTTACGATTTTGATGGAAGCTGGGAATGGCTTTATCATCACCTTGGCGGGAGAGGTGTTTATTCTCTAGAACAGGAATTGAAAGAGCTGAAATTAACTCCTTTACATGAAGCAATAATCTATTATTTGGAACCTGAATTCGTCGACAGAATAAAATCTGAAATAACTCAACCTGCAACAAAAGGTAAGAAAAAAACAGAACTCGTCGCTGAAGAACTTGAAGTAAGACTTAATAACGTAATTACTCACCTTAGCCGGGTTCAGAATGTCCCCTTCGACAGGGATAAAATAACTAAGGAAGTAATCGGGGATATTTATTCAGAAAAGGAATTACACAAAATTTTGAACGCTTTTCAAAAGAAATACCCGGTAGTTTATAAGGACATCCTTCAATCTCTCACTATTTCCAAAGGTGAAACTCAGGATAGCAACCGGATAACTTTTTTCTCTCTTATATTAATTAACAGGTTCTTGAATTCAAACGGGAAATGGGATGGACTTTTCGATGAACTAATATTAGGAAAACCGCTTCATACCTGCTTAGCTAAAGTCTCTCAAAACCATGAAGAAGCAGGAAATAATATTTTATTAGTAAAGATTCTCTCTTCAAAAAGCAAAGTTAAGTTATGGGATAAAACTACCGGCATGGAGTTACAGACAGGAAAAAGGAAAAACTCTCTCAGTGAGGGTGAATTGCTTGAGAAGCTTCTGGATGATGATGAAACCCGATGGTATATCGGTCTCAACGAATATGAGGGCAAAAGATATTTTAATAAAGAAAGATTCGAAAACCTGGTTAACTGGATTTTCACGCTAACTTCTCTTGTTTCTGCAGGCAGATTTAGCAAAACTGGCACTGATGAACAAATAAAAGAATTACAAAAAAATCATAGATTTTTTAAAAAGATCAAAAGGGCATCGGCAGAGTCCGGGTATAAGCTTGATGATTTACTGCAATCATTTGAAAAACAGAAAGTAAAACCCAAGGGGAGAATTAAAAAGGAAGCTGTCAAAAAAAGTATTAAAAAGAAAAGAGGTTAGGATGGTTAAACTGAGATTGATACTAATATCTGTCATTCTCACTTCTTCATTTTCTTTAGGTCAATATCAACTGCAAGATGCATTCCCGGATCTCCCCGCTTTCAGCAGCCCGGTGGATTTTCAAAATGCGGGTGATTGTAAAGACCGTGTCTTTGTTGTAGAGCAGTCGGGCATAATTAAGGTTTTTGAAAACAAGTCTGATATATCTGCAACAAAAACTTTCTTAAATATTACCGACAGGGTCACAAGCGGCGGTGAGCTCGGTTTACTCGGTTTAACGTTCCATCCCGACTATGAACACAACGGTTACTTTTATGTTTACTATACGGCTCCAAGCTCTCTCAGAAGTGTAGTTGCGAGGTACCAGGTTACTGCAAATCCCGATTCTGCAGATAAAAATTCAGAAGTAGTTTTATTAACACAAAATCAGCCGTTTTCAAATCATAATGCAGGACAGCTTTCTTTTGGTCCGGATGGTTATCTTTATATTGCACTCGGTGACGGCGGTTCTGGAGGAGACCCAGACACCAATGGTCAGAAAAAATCAACTTTCTTAGGAAAAATTTTAAGAATAGATGTTGATAATCCTGCACAAGCATCGAACTATGGAATTCCTGATGACAATCCTTTTAAAAACAATACACAAGGATATAAAGAAGAGATATACGCTTACGGATTGAGAAATCCCTGGCGTTTCAGTTTTGATTTCGAAACAGGATGGCTTTGGTGCGGAGACGTAGGACAGGGACAATGGGAAGAAATTGATATAATTGAAAATGGAAAGAACTACGGCTGGCGCTGCTATGAAGGAAATCATACTTACAATACAGCCGGCTGTGGAGACATATCCGAATATACATTTCCAATCTTTGAATATCCACATAGCCCGGAATGTTCGATAACAGGGGGATATGTTTACCGTGGACCCAACCAGCCGGAGCTTGTTGGGAAATATATATATGGAGACTATTGTTCAAATAAAATCTGGGCACTTGAATATGATGGAGTAAATCCCGCTGCAAACCAGTTGCTTGTAACGGCATCTGTGTCTCCCCTTGCCTTCGGCATTGACGAAGCAAAAGAACTTTATGTATGTGCAGAGAACGGAAGAATCTATAAACTCGTGCCAACCGCCGCTGTTGTTGCCCCGACCCATCTTTCAGCAACTGTAATATCTTCTACTGTTATAGGATTAAACTGGATTGATAATTCCGGCAATGAGAACGGTTTTAATATCGAACGGAAATTCAATAACAACTCTTATGAATTAATTATTACAGTTTCTGCCAATACAAATTCATATACCGATAATATAAATAACATTGGAAATTATCTATACAGGGTGTCGGCTTATAATTCCAGCGATACTTCCGGTTACAGCAACGAAGCTTGTGTCTCGGAATCTGTTTTACCTGTCGAGCTTAGCTTATTTACTATAGAAGTGAGTCAGAACGATAATTCGGTAATTTTAAAATGGACGACTTCTTCCGAAAAGAATAATCACGGTTTTGAAATAGAAAGATACCAGAACAACACCTGGGCGACAATTGGTTTTGTAGAAGGAAACGGGACAACGACAGAAAAGTCTTCCTACCGGTTTGCGGATGATTTTGGCAACCACGGCTTTTCCGGTTTAATTAAATACAGACTAAAGCAAATTGATTTTGACGGCTCGTTCAGCTACTCGGGATCGGTAGCTATTGATCTGAACTTTCTTCAGAAAGATTATTACCTGAAGCAGAATTATCCAAATCCATTTAACCCGACTACTACAATCAGTTATAATGTTCCTGAAGAAAGTAGCGTTAGAATCGAATTACTAAACTCAATAGGAGAAGCAGTAGACCAGCTTGTAAATGAAACAAGATCGTCCGGCATTTTTGAAAATATGATTGATGCTTCTAAGTTTGCTTCGGGAGTGTATTATGTAAGGATGGTTGCTCTATCTGTCGTATCAAATAAAGTTTACAGGAAAACGATTAAGATGCTTTATTTGAAGTGAGCTTGAACCTACCCCGTCCCTCCTTTTAATAGAGACCGTGTGAAAATTAAAATGCCGGAGAATAAATATCCACATTTTTTATTGAACCCCTACGGAGTTCTTTATTCCTTTGTGATTTTCAGACCTACAAATATTAAGCTCCTACGGAGCTTTTCTTCACGAATTGTCTTCCTAACTCCGTTAGGAGTTAAATGTTTGTAGAAAATAAACCCTGAAAAAATATTCGAACACCGTAGGTGTTCAATGTTTATTTTTATAATCAAAAAGCTGAACAAAAATTAGTTATACTTTTTTTAATATAAATAAAAACCTAATTATCATACAAACTCTTGATAAAGGGAGGGTGAGGGCGGATAATCTTTTGCTTACCTCTTAGTAATAATCTTCTATTTTATAAGAATCAAATATGATAGATAAGTACCATAAGCAAATGATAAAAAAGTGATAACCTCTAAAAAAACATCGATGCCATACTGATTACTGTACCAGTCTGCAATTTTATAACTACTGGTATCTTGCCTGCCCCTCGAAAAATAATTATGCCTGATCCACGCTGCCCACTTATTAAGGAACGAAATTATTATTTGTAAAGCGGTACCAATAAGAAAGAGCAATATGATCAATTTAAAATCACTACTTTCTTTAAACGAATCGAAAAGTTCTTTTCTTGAAAGAATTACCGCAGGGAATCCAATTCCATAAGCCACAAACCACGTCCTGAGAGTTTTAGCATATTCCTCGTATACAGAATAACGGTCATTTTCTTCATTCTGATTTGGATTGTTATTATTCATTTTCGCCCCTTTAAATAAATTTATTTTTTCTTTTTACCTATTGACTTTTTACTTACTTGTCCGGCTTTGACGGATTAAAGAGGTTAGGTGCATTTACTTAAATAATAAGGATGAACAAAATCATTATGAAATCTTACATATAGATTTAGTAAAGTCCATAAATTCATTATACATTCTTCAGCCAATTTTCTATCAATAAAATAATCTCTACCTTTATGTAAAAATTCATTCCTACAATCAACTGCTTTTTTTAATAAGGTATTTAGATATATATAATCCAAATCATCTTTTGTGTTCGCTTCTTTTATGGCATCTTCCCACTTAATATTAAGCATTGAGTAGAATAATTTATTTTGTTTTTGAGAATACATTTGATTATCCGCAAGTAATCTTTCATATACTAAAGTTGGAATCTTATGAAGCAAACACATTTCATCCAAAAATTTTTGAAGCAGAACTTCTCTCAATGTACAAAAATATATGACTACTGATAAGTAATGGGATTTCGCAGACTCTTCAAAAGAATTTTCCTCTTTGCTTTCTGATATATAAAATTTAGAATGATATGATTCTTGTATTAAATTAAGTAAACTTGTTACTGAAGAAGAAAAATAAATTATCGCACCATCACTTGGTTTTGAACATACTTTACACTTGAAACCAACCATCATTCTATTCCAATTACAATCAACATAATGGCAATATTCACACATAAAGAAATTAGCAATAAAGGTGCTGTATCTCTGATTTTTTATTTCTAATATTTTATTATCCATCACTTACTTATGCACCTAACTATTACTTATACTGCAAAACCGCTTTCCTTTTTGGAAATGTATTTATGCAGGTTTTGCAGGAATATATTCTTTCTTAAGAGATTGTAATCCGGATTTTTTTTCATGCAGGCAACCCTTTTTATTTTCCCACTTTTAATTTCCTCAATATTTTTGATCAATACAAGAAAAATTTCTAAGATTTAGCCAAAACCCATTGTACGGCAGCTTCGGGAGTATAGAAAGGTCTGGATAAATACCCATCATCTTTCGTTTCAACCAAATCCGGGATAACAGCATCTTTGGGTTTTTCAGTAATTATTGCTACTCTTTTATTTCCAAAAATATCGAGATGCTTTTTATAATAGTCGGCTATTCTCCAATATTCGTTTAGAATAATTTCGAAATGAGCTTTACGGTAATCCAGTATAAAACCTTTTGTTTCTTTTGGGATAATGTTATTGCTTATCGCATAATCCCAGGAAGAAAAAATATCTTCTAAAGTGATAGAGCCATAGTAGTATTTATATAAAATACCTGTTGACCTGTCAAAAACAAATTTAAATTTCTCTTCCCTTGCCCGTTTTCCCAATGTTAATTTCATCAATATTTTTGTGTACTACAAGAAGAATCTAAAAGAGACTCTTCGCTTCGCTCAGAGTTACAAGCAGGCAGTAACTGCATCTGCACAATTCTCCCCATCAATTGCGGCTGAGACAATTCCTCCAGCAAAGCCCGCACCTTCACCACAAGGAAACAATCCTTCAACTTCTATATGCATTAATGTTTCTTTATCTCTCGGTATTTTTATTGGAGAGCTTGTTCTGCTTTCAGGCGAAACAATCTGCGCTTCTTCAGTAAAGTATCCTTTCATTTTTTTGTTAAATATGAAAAGAGCTTTTTTAAGATTTTTAGTTATAAATAAAGGCAAAGCCTCGTGAAGCGGTACAGAGGTTAAACCGGGAATGTAAGACGTACCTGGCAATGATGAAGACTGAACACCTTTTACAAAATCTGTAACACGCTGAGCCGGCGCGCTTTGTGTTTTATTAGCAAGTTCATAAGAAAGAGTTTCTATTTCCTGCTGCAAACTCAGTGCAGAGAAAGGATAATTTTTTTCATATTTCTTCCAATCTTTTTCATCGACAGAAACAACAAAACCGGAATTAGCATAAGGAGAATCTCTTTTTGAAAGAGACATTCCGTTCACGACTATTTCTCCGTGAGAAGTCGCAGTTGGAACAATTATTCCGCCCGGACACATACAGAATGAATAAACTCCTCTTCCATTAATTTCACATGCTAAATTATAACTCGCCGCAGGGAGGTTTATGTGCTTTTCTTTAGAATGGTATTGAATCTCATTTATGAGAGACTGCGGATGCTCAATTCTTACTCCGAGAGCAAATGGTTTTGGCTCGACTTTAATATTTCTTTTATGGAGAAGATAAAAAATGTCTCTTGCCGAATGCCCTGTTGCAAGAATTACTGCATCGCCAAAAAATTCTTTTTCAAAACCGGCTTGACCGTCAGACGTTTCTGTAATTACTCCCAGGATTTTCTTTTCTTTCAAAATAAAATCAGTAACTCTGGAATTGAAATGAATTTCCCCACCGCACTTTATTATTGTTTCCCTAATAGCTTTAACAACATCGGGAAGTTTGTTGGAGCCGATATGAGGATGTGCGTCAATTAAAATATCTTTTG
>MGZZ01000093.1 GCA_001802795.1 Ignavibacteria bacterium GWC2_36_12
AAGGCTGCAATTGAATTGGATATGCTTGTAAGCGGAATTGCCGATGTAAAGCTTGAAGTTCTAAAATGGGGTAATTAAAAATTTCTCTAAAAAAATTAATTAAGGAGTTTAAATTTGGATTGGATTACAGATCCCCAGTATTTAGTTGCCTTTCTTACACTTACAGTATTGGAAATTGTGCTTGGCATTGATAACATAATTTTCATTTCCATAGTATCGGGTAAACTTCCTGAGACAGTTCAACCAAAAGCAAGATTAGTTGGTTTAGGTCTTGCAATGATTATCAGAATTCTTCTTTTGCTTTCAATTACATGGATAATGCGTTTAACCTCTCCATTATTTGAAATACTTACTCAGCAAATTTCAGGAAGAGATTTAATTTTGATTGTTGGCGGCTTATTTCTAATAGGAAAAAGTACATTTGAAATCCATGATAAGCTTGAAGGAGAAGAAGGGGGTAAATCTGGAAGAGTAAAGCCTTCTTTCTCGAGTGTAATTATCCAGATATTACTTCTTGATATTGTTTTTTCTCTTGATTCAGTTATTACAGCAGTCGGTATGGTTGATAAAGTCGGAGTGATGATAGCTGCTGTCATTGTTGCTGTCGTTTTTATGATGATCTTCTCCAACCCGATAAGTAATTTTGTTCATAAGCATCCTACAATAAAAATACTTGCTTTAAGTTTTCTAATCCTGATTGGTTTATCTCTCCTTGCAGAAGGTTTTGATCAACATATATCAAAAGGTTACATTTATTTTGCAATGGCATTTTCCGTTTTTGTAGAGATGTTGAATATTAAAGTAAGAGGAAGAAAGGAAAAGCCTGTTAAATTAAAAGAAGCTTATACTGAAGAGGGAACTGACTCTAATTAATATTTTGCAAGCACCAATAATGAAAAAAAGGGATACTGTTTTGTTCAATTTCCATTTGTAAAAAAAATCAGTCCCTCGGGATTCTATTAACTTTATCAATCGTTAGTTCTTTTTATTTCCTAATTCTTTAGAAATACTCTCCCACCAATCATTTTTTACAATATTATATTTCATCTTTTGCTTGCCATCAAGAAGAGCTTCTATTTTAGTCTCAAGGGCGTTCCGCTTCTCTTCCGAAGGATTGATGAAATAATCTTTTAAAAAGGCTTTAATTTCATCAGCTTGCTTTTGTGTTAGAAGTACCTTTTGCTGGAGTTTAATAACCAAATCATCGGTAACTTTGGAATTAGATTGAGCATTTGCCGAAAATAAAAATACAAGTAGTGAAAATAATATTGCAATGCTGATAAAAATTTTATTATTTTCTCTGTTAGTCATTATTAGTATCCTTCATTTGTTGTATTAAAACTAATATCCCTGAAATGGAATGTCAATGTTTATTATTTAGGTACCAATTAAAATCAATAAAAAGGAGGTTTCAATGCAATATCTTAAACATTTCTTAACACTGTTTTTCTTTTGCGTATTTGTACAATCGCTCAACGCTCAAAGTTCCCCGGAAATAAATCCTTCTGAAAGCGCTTTCTTTACAGAATTTGTTGGTCAGTTGCATTTTATTGAAGGAAGACTTGCCTCATTAGCAGAAGCAGTACCTGAAGAAAAATACAGTTGGGGACCGGCAGAGGGAGTTAGATCTGTTAGCGAGGTTTATGCACATGCAGGAGGCGCAAATTATTTTCTTCTTTCTTATTTAGGTGGAAAAATGCCGGAAGGATTTAATCCGGATGAAAAGGCTATAACAAAAAAATCAGATATAATTAAAATGCTTAAGGATTCATTTGAGTACGCCAGGAATTTTGTTTCAAATATGAAAGAAGAAGATCTGGATAAGGAAGTAGAATTGCCTTTTGGAAAATTTACCCAGAGAGGTGTCTTATTTATTTTAATTACTCATGGTCATGAGCATCTTGGTCAATCAATTGCCTATGCAAGAATGAATGGAATAACTCCTCCATGGTCCCAGGGAGAAAACTGATTTATCACTGACTTTTTTAAGTTAAACTCATTCCTGCAAAGGAATGAGTTTTTTTATTTTTAGGGACTGCTGATTTTTTAGTAATTTTAGTTTAATATTTTCAAGATTTATATTTATAAAAGATAGACTTGGTTGAGAATTCTGCAAGGGAAGTAATTAATAAATATTTAGCTGTCCTTAATAAGGAAGGATTTCAAACAACTTTTCCGGAGAAAAAAGAATATAATTTTGAAACATTTGTTAGTTCAGGAAAAGAGTCCTTAAAGCTACAGGTTTTTTTCGGCAAGAAAGGAATAAAAACTATCCTCCAGGGAAATAAAGAGAGTGATTTATATAAAGGAGTAAATTCAATATTATTTGGAGAAAATCTGTTTGTAACCCCTGAACTTAAAGAGCCGGAAACATATATTGGGATTGATGAATCGGGCAAAGGAGATTATTTTGGTCCGCTTGTAATTGCCGGCGTTTTTGTTGACGATAAGATAAAGAAGGAGCTTGTTAAAATTGGAGTTAAGGACAGCAAAGAATTATCAGATTATCTTATAAAAAAGATAGCATTACAAATAAAAAATATTCCTTCAATAAAATATAATGTTGTAACGATAAATCCTGAAAAATATAACCAGTTATATAGTCAGATTAAAAATGTAAATAAGCTACTCGGATGGGGACATGCAAGAGTGCTGGAAAACTTACTGGAAAAAGCCGAAACGAATAATGCTATAAGTGATAAATTCGGAAATGAAAATCTTATTAAGAATAGTCTGATGTCGAGAGGCGAGAAAATCAATCTGCATCAAACAACTAAAGGTGAAAGATTTACAGCGGTAGCTGCCGCATCAATCCTTGCACGTGATAAATTTATAAGCTGGTTTGAAGAACAGCAAAAGAAATTGTATACTGTATTGCCTAAAGGTGCTTCACTTTTGGTTGAGGAGGCTGCTAAAAAATTAAAAAATTCTTACGGTGAAGAATTCCTTTCAAAGTTGGTAAAACTTCATTTTAAAACGACCAAAAAAATTGTTTCATCAAAGGAGAAGTAAAGACTAAATGGCAAAATCGAGAGTTAGAAGAATTGGCATTTTAACAGGAGGGGGCGATTGCCCGGGACTTAATGCGGTTATAAGAGGTGTTACCAAACCGGCTCAGGATTATGGGATGACTGTTTACGGAATCATTGACGGTTTTGAAGGGCTTGTCGAAGGACGTGCAAGAGAATTAAACGATACGGATGTTTCAGGAATTCTTGCGCGTGGAGGAACAATCTTAGGTTCATCCAATAAAGGAGATCCATTCCATTGGCCCGTTGAAGTCGGAAAAAAAATTGAAATACAGGATAAAGCAGAAGCTGCAATAAAAAATTACCAGACCTGGAACCTCGATGCACTTATCGCAATTGGCGGCGATGGAACAATGCATATTTGCAATAAGTTATCTCAAATGGGATTAAACATAGTCGGCGTTCCTAAAACTATAGATAATGATCTTGATGCCACTGATGTTACTTTCGGGCATGACTCGGCTGTTTATGTAGTGATGATGGCTTTAGACAGATTACATACAACTGCATCTTCTCACCATCGTGTTATAGTTTGCGAGGTAATGGGAAGGTATGCAGGCTGGATTGCGTTGCACGGTGGAATTGCTGGTGGAGCCGATATAATTTTAATTCCGGAAATTCCATTTTCGTGGCAGAAGATTTATGATAAAATTCATAAACGGCAATTGATGGGAAAGAAGTTCAGTCTTGTTTGTGTTGCCGAAGGAGCAAAAGCACAAGGTGAAGAAATAGTTGTTAAGGAAACAGATATTAAAAGAACCGATCCGATTCAACTTGGTGGAATAGGAGCTCTTGTAGCAAAAAATATTGAAAAGAATACTGGAAGGGAAACAAGAGTTACAGTACTGGGACATTTACAGCGGGGAGGAAGTCCTACACCATATGATAGAATTTTATCCACAAAATTCGGAGCTTTTGCCATTGAATTGGTTTCCCATGGAAAGTTCGGCAGGATGGTTGCGTTAAAGGGGAATGAAATAAAGAATGTTAGGATTGAGGATGCAATAGGAAAACAAAAACTTGTTAAGCCGGATAACCAGGCGGTGTTTGCCGCAAAAGCTGTCGGGATTTCATTTGGAGTATAAATAGCAGCCATCGCAATCTTACAATGACACGCCAAAATAAGTTAGAAATTTATGATCGACAGATTGAATGTATCTTGTATCTTAAGCAACTTAATTTTTTCCCATCTGGGAAAAAAATAAATTTGTTGGTTAGGAAACGCAAGAAATATAGAAGGCTAAATGAAATATAAAATACAGTTCATACTTTTTTTTATTATTATAATTTTTTCCTCATTGATTGAGGCACAACAGATAGTTGTAAACGAACTGATGTCTTCAAACAGTTATACAATTGCTGATGAAGACCGCGATTACCCAGACTGGTTTGAATTGTTCAATGCATCTCAAAGCCCTATAGATCTTAATGGATTTGGAATATCAAATGATTCTTTGGTTCCTTTTAAATGGATGATGCCGGAGATTATTCTTCAACCGCAGGATTACATATTAATTTTTGCAAGCAATAAAAACAGAACAGGAATCGCTTCCGGATTTCTCCACACAAATTTTAAATTAAGTGCCGAGGGGGGATCTATAATTATTAATGATCCGCAGGGGAATACGGTTGACCAAGTAAATTTTGGAAGCATCACATCGGATATTTCTTATGGAAGATATCCTGATGGAAGTAATTCATGGTTTCTATTTTCTGATCCCACCCCAGACAGTGGAAACTCGTCACAAGGATATTACGGTATAACTGACGAGCCTTCGGCTTCCGTGCAAGGCGGTTTTTATTCTGGAATGGTAAGTGTAAATTTAACTGCCGGTTCACCGAATGATAATATTTACTATACACTTGACGGCTCTGAACCGGATGAGACATCACAAATTTATGCAGTACCCATTCAATTAACCTCGACAGCAGTATTAAGAGCAAGGGCTTTTAGTACAGGGTTCATTCCCAGTAAAATTTTAACGAAGACATACTTAATCGATTTCTCAACTACATTGCCTGTTATTTCTCTTTCAACAAACCCGGCTAATTTGTTTGATGATGATTATGGAATTTATGTTTTGGGAAATAATGCCCAGCCGGATTTTCCATATTATGGGGCAAATTACTGGCAGGATTGGGAAAGACCTATACACGCTGAACTATTTGAAACTAATGGTACTTTGGGGTTTAGTTTAGATGCGGGTATAAAAATATATGGTGGTGTAACAAGAGTAAATGCTCAAAAATCGTTTGCAATTTATGCGCGCGGGGAGTATGGTTATAATACTTTAAATTATAAACTATTTAATAATCTTCCGTTTACTGAGTATGAATCTTTTGTGTTACGGAATTCCGGTAACGATTGGAGCTCAACAATGTTTAGAGATGCTTTAATGCATAGCATGCTCGAGGGTATTGATATTGATAAACTAGCTTATCGTCCTTCCGTAATTTTTATTAATGGTCAATATTGGGGAATTCATAATATCCGTGAAAAGATTAATGAACATTTTTTGACTCAGCATCATAATGTCGATCACGATATCCTTGATATTCTCGAATTTTTTGCCCAGGTGATACAGGGAGATAATCTTGACTACCTATCTCTAAATTCATTTATCGAAAATAACGATTTAGCAATTCAATCTAATTATGAATCTGTCAAAACTAAAATGGAAGTTGATGAATTTACCCGGTATTTCGTTTCTCAAATCTATTTTGCAAATGTTGATTGGCCCGGAGGTAACATTAAATATTGGAGAAACGGTAAAGATGGGAAGTGGCGATGGATATTGTTCGACACTGATTGGGGATTTGCCCTATTGAATCCGAATATGGTTTCACATAATACTCTTGAATTAGCAACTGATCCTAACGGCGCAGACTATCCTAATCCGCCTTGGTCAACTTTATTCCTAAGAAAACTTTTGGAGAACCCATCATTTAGAAATGATTTTATTAACTGCTTTGCTGATTATTCTAATTCAATATTTTCCCCTTCAGTAGTCATAAGCAAAGTTGATTCCATTAAATCTTTGATTGAATCAGAAATCCCACGACATGGGTTGCGTTGGGGTTTGTATGATCTTAATCAATGGTTAGATAATGTACAGGAGCTAAGAGATTTTGCTGACCAGAGAATTTCTTATATGCAATCTCACTTTATTCAGAAATTTGGCTTAAGTGGATTAGCACAGGTAAATCTTTCAATTTCAGATACAGCAATGGGTGAGATCAAACTCAACTCCTTATGTATAAAAAAATTTGTATGGACAGGGACTTATTTTTTGGATGTTCCGATTAAAGTTGTTGCCCAGCCCGAACCCGGCTATCGGTTTGTAAAATGGGAAGGTTCGGTCTCATCAAGTGAAGATACATTGTCTATTACTTTAAGCGATACTTTGAATCTGAATGCCGTTTTTGAAGCTGATGACGATACAGTAATTCCCAAAATTGTAATAAACGAAATCAATTATAACTCGGCTTCATCATTCAATACTGAGGACTGGATTGAACTTTATAACAATAACGGTAGTGCTGTAGATTTATCAGGATGGATATTTAAAGATTCTGATGATAACCACATTTATACTTTGCCTCAGGGAACATTACTAAATGCAAATGGATATTTAGTTTTGTGTATCGATACAACTTTATTTAAACCGTTATTTCCGGAAGTTAATAACTTTGTAGGAAATATAGGTTTTGGATTGAGCGGAAGCGGAGAATTGGTGAGGCTATATGACAATCAAATGACCCTGATAGATTCTTTGACGTATGATGATGAAGCTATCTGGCCTGTGCAGCCTGACGGAGCCGGGTCGACACTTTTGTTGAAGAATCCCGATCTTGATAATTCACTTGGAGAAAACTGGGCAGCATCACTTGATCACGG
Source organism: Ignavibacteria bacterium GWC2_36_12 (assembly GCA_001802795.1). Classification (GTDB taxonomy): domain Bacteria; phylum Bacteroidota; class Ignavibacteria; order Ignavibacteriales; family Ignavibacteriaceae; genus RBG-16-34-14. The sequence goes on from MGZZ01000093.1 coordinate 6,928, forward strand.
AACTCCGGGCAAGGTGAACGACACTTATACTGCTGTTCCTGTTGAGCTTGTATCTTTTATTGCCGGTATTGAAAAGAAAGATGTTGTTATAAGATGGACTACCGCTTCAGAAACAAACAACCGTGGATTTTTTATTGAAAGAAATATTACTGGTATTTGGGAATCAGTCCACTTTACTCCGGGAAGGGGAACTACTATATCTAATTCTTCATACGAGTTTATCGACAAATTGCCTGCAGAAATTGAAAACTATTCGCTTAAATACAGGCTACGGCAGGTAGATTTTGACGGCAGTTTCTCATATTCAGGTGTTGTTGAAATTGAGCTTAACTTGGTGCCGGGTAAATTTCAATTGGCTCAGAACTTTCCTAATCCATTCAACCCATCAACAAGCATACATTATACTGTTGGCAACCGGCAATTTTTAACATTAAAAGTATTTGATTTATTGGGAAGAGAAATACAAACACTTGTTAATGAAGAAAAGCCAGCCGGGGTTTATGAAGCCGAGTTTGATGCATCAAATCTTCCAAGCGGAGTTTATTTTTATCAACTGAAAGCAGGAAGTTTTGTTACAACAAAAAAGATGATTCTTATGAAATAAAAAAGCATGCTGTGGATTTAAATAATCATCATTCCACCATTGATTTTACAGATTATACAACAGTCCCTCGTTTGATTTTCCACGCATCTTAATTATATTTGTTCACGTTTAGATTAAGAGTTCTTAAAAATACTGGGGTCGTAGTTCAGTTGGTTAGAACGCCTGCCTGTCACGCAGGAGGTCGCGAGTTCGAGTCTCGTCGGCCCCGCTAAATAAAAAATCCTCCCAATGTGGAGGATTTTTTATTTAGTAATGGAAGATGAGATTTTGTCTCGCTTGCCTTGTCGAAGCTTGAAAAGCGAAGATAGGTCGGCCCCGCTTGAAAAAGCCTTAATATGATAAGTATTGAGGCTTTTTTTGTTTTTGCACCTCTATCTTCTTCTTACCTTTATTTTTTACTTCTTTAATTTTCATTATAGAGTATTATAATATATAATCTGCATTTATCAGCGAAATAATGATAATCTTGTTGACCCAATAAGCGGCATTTTAGTTGCGGAGACATTTGCGTCACTTTTATTAATTTTCAAATATATAGTGATAATCGGAATGATGAATCCAAATAACCAAATGATTTGTGGATATTTCAATAACTTTATAAAGGGGATTTATATGAAAACACTATTACGATTTCTTCTCTTAACACTTTTCTTTGTTTTCACATCAAAAGTTCCGGGGCAGGTTAGTAATCTTTTAGTAAATGGAACTTCAACACACTTCACTATGGCATCCGGCAATGAAATTAGCTGGAGTTACAATTTATCTGTAGGCGATACTGCATTATTGGAGATTTGGTTAGATGTGAATAGTAATACTGTAATTGATCAGGAAACAGATGTGTTGTGGCAATCTTTTTACCAGATAGATGGCGGTGAAGGTCAAAATGGACCACCGGACATTGATGGTGAGACAAATGGTGAAATATCATTTGCACAGCCAGTTGGTTTAGCGCCAAGTGATTATGTAATGTCATTCAGCAATAACGATTCAACTGTCGCAGTATCCGGTACTGTAACTCCAATTGATTCACCTGTATTTACAATTTCTGGTAATATAACTGTGCCACAAGGAAAGAGTGCTCAATATTTACTAGTTAGTCTTGAAAGTTATAATGAACAGGGGGGCAGTTTCTGGGATGCTATAACAGATGCTGACGGAAACTTTGAAGTGCAAATGGGTGGCGACACTTCTGGAAATCCATGGAGATTAAAAATAGACAATGTTCAATCATTAAGCCCCGCAGTGCAAAGTCCTGCCGAAATATTTTTAACATTGGATTCGAGTGTGGCTAAAACATATTCTGGAAATGATTTTACATTTACCGAGTCGGCAGCAGAAATAAACGGGACAGTTAGAGATGAAAATGGAAGTCTTCTTATTGGAACTGATGTTTATTTAAGTGGGAATGATGGAAACTTTAACCGCAATGTTCGAACCGACAATACAGGGACATTTAGAATTGGATTTCTTTCCGGTGAATTACCTGCTTCGGATATTGAACTCGGAGCCGGTTACTCTGAGAATAATAGTATAATCTCAGCAAGCACTCATATTCAGACTGTGAATTCAGGTGATATTTTTACGAGAGATCTTACGATATATCAAACTAATTCTACAATTTCCGGTACAGTTACTTTGGATGGCAATCTTCCAAATATGAATTTAGAAATGATGGCGGTTGTTTCCGATACCGGTTATGTCAGAACTTTTACGGATTATAATGGTAATTATACTTTTAATGTTAGCAATAAATTATATAACTATGACATTAGCTTAGGACAATCGCTTCAAAATTACATGGGATATTCCATTACTGCACATCCGGGCGAGACCGGTGTTAATTTTAATTTTACTATGACTGATGTGGAAGAGGGTCAATCAGTTGTTCCTAATGAGTTTTCTCTTTTGCAAAACTTTCCAAATCCTTTTAATCCAAGTACACTGATTAGCTATAAGCTGAAAGAAACCGGCAACGTACAACTTAAAGTTTATAATATTCTTGGTGATGAAATAGCAACATTAGTTAACGAACTAAAACCGGCAGGTAATTATGAGATAACCTGGCAGGCAGTAAATCTGCCGAGCGGGATTTATTTCTACAGGCTGCAGGCAGGTTCTTTTACCGATACAAAGAAGATGTTGTTATTGAAGTGATTTATAGAGGGCTCGAAAGAGCCCTTTTTTATATTTCCTGCCTCATTAAAATCCAATAACTTTTTAATTCTGGAAAGACGTTTCATTAAGTGATTAAAAAGTTCAAACATTTGCGTGAATAGTACAAGATATTTAAAAGTATTTCTTAGAATTTTGTATTGAATAAATAAACCGGTTAAAATATCATATGATGCTTCGAGGATTTCATTATTTTTTAATACACAATATCAATTATTCCTATGGGCATTATTCAAGACTTTACATTCAGGTTATTAGCATTTTTCCTGCTTAAGTAGTAGTTTAATATCGATACTCCACAAAAAGGTAAAAAAACAAAGAATGAACACTGGAGAACCTGCAGTTCAAAATCAACTGGTTGAAGAAAACCGGCGTTTAAAAGCTGCTGTCGAGGAACTTTCGGCTTTAAATGAAATAGCTACTGCTATAACTTCTACCCAGACATTAGAGCAGATTGTAGACCTGATTGTACGAAAATGTGTAAAGCATATTAAGGTTGAACAGGGTGCTGTTATGCTTTTGGATGAAAAAGATGAAAGCAAACCTTTCCATACGATGATCCGCAAACAGGATTCTTTATCGAACATACTTCCATACCGCCTTGATGCTCAATTAACAGGATGGATGTTGAAAAATAAAAATCCTTTGATTGTTAATGATCTTACAACCGATCCTAGGTTTAAATTTATGGTGACTAATGATTTTCCTATAAAATCGTTGCTGAGTGTTCCAATGATGGTCAAGGGGAAGATGATTGGTCTGCTGACGACCTTTAATAAAAAAGCCGAGGCAGGTTTTACAGTTGGTGATCAAAGATTGCTGGGTATTATCGCAGCACAATCGGCACACGTGATTGAAAATGCAAGGTTGTACCAGGAAGAGCAGTCTTTGATTCGTTTGCAGGAAGAAATGAGGCTTGCTTATGAAATACAGGTTGACCTTCTGCCAAAATCCCAACCTGTTTTACCCGGATATAAAATTGCCGGGAAAAGTATCCCTGCTAAAGATGTAGGCGGCGATTATTTCGACTTTATACCCGATGGAGATAAAATTTTAGCTTTTTGCCTTGGTGATATTTCAGGCAAAGGTATTCCAGCAGCACTTTTGATGGCAAATCTTCAGGCTACTTTGCGTGGACAAACTTTAATGGGGAAAGATTGTAAAGACTGTGTTTCATTCGCAAATGAAATATTATATCACAACACGGCACCGAATAAATTTGCAACTCTTTTCTATGGTGTAATTGACAGCACAAAGAATGAATTAAATTATTGCAACGCCGGTCATAATAATCCTTTCTACTTTTCTCACGATAATAAACTTACACCTCTTGACAAAGGAGGTTTAATTGTCGGCATAATGCCTTCCGTTCCTTATGAAGAAGAAAAAATTCCTTTTAATTCCGGTGATCTCCTGGTAATCTTTTCCGACGGTGTTACTGAAGCGATGAATGCGGCTGAAGAAGAATTTGGCGAACAGAAACTGATTGACCTGATAATTAAAAACAGACACGAGTCACCTGAAAATTTAATTGACATTATCATTAATAATGTAAAAATTTTCACAAGCGGTCAGGCGCAGTCCGACGATATTACTGTTGTTATTGTTAAACGAGACGATTAATAATCAATTAAGAAAAGTGTTTTAATCTCTTTTCCATTTTGAAAGGAGGGATATGCTATGTTTATGCGGCTACTTCAGATCAAGCTCAATCCGGATTATATTGAACAGTTTAAAAATTTTTATGATGTAACTGTTCTGCCCCAGTTACAAAAAATGCCGGGGTGCATTTTTGCGGGTTTAATTAAAAGCGGACCGGACAACGCCGAATTCATCTCACTTACCTTTTGGGAAACACAGCTGAATGCTGAGGAATATGAAAAATCGGGTGTCTTTCAGGGTCTTGTGAATCAGGCAAAACCTTTCCTTTCTGAAAGCACTGAATGGAAAATTCAACTGTCCGATAAAATGGAACTGGAGTATGCACCTGTAACTGAAGAACCGGTTATTAAAAAATATTCGGTAGAGCTGCAGAAAGAAGAAGATGATAAGCCCAAATATCAGAGTTCGCAAATGTATGTCAGGATTGTGTCTATGAAAATTCAGGAAGATAAACTTGATGAATTTAAGAAAATTTATTTGGAAACAATTATTCCGGCTTTAAAGAAAATTGATGGTTGCAGGCACGTCTTTCTTACAGAGAGCATAAATGAAAAGGATGAGTTTATTTCGGTTACAATCTGGGATGATAAAAAGTTTGCCGATGAATATGAATCCAGCGGTACTTTCTCAGAATTGGTCGGAAATGTTAAGCATACATTTTCACAATTTTATTTATGGAAGATGGCACTTGAAAAAGAATACAGAGCAAAGATAAAAACAACCGATGATATGAAGGTTGAAACTTATAATGTCGTTACCGGCAAAAGTTTTCTTTAAGAACTATTCAATATAAAGAGAGAAAAATATTTAAATGAGCTACGACCTTTTAGATATTGTTAAAGAAAGCCAAAACCTTAAACAAATATATAAAAGTGCATTGAAGGCTGGAGACCTTGTTATCCTGGAAACGTGCAACTCTGTTTATATGATTAGAGTTTTGGCTAATGGACAGTATATTGTATCGGGTGGATGGTTTGATAAGAATAAACTTTCTTCAGTAAAGACAACGATCCACGGTTGCACCTGGGGTGGCACTGTAATTAAAACCGATATAATCGCTGCCTGCGGGCTTCATCTTGAGTTGGGAAATAAAGTAGTTACAAGTAAAATAAAAAAAATACTTCACATACCCGGTTATCTTGAAAACTAATAATGAAGATTAAAGGAGATTAAATGATAGGTGAAACAATTTTACATTACAAAATAATAGAGAAGCTCGGTGAAGGGGGGCTTGTCCGCCGTAGCCCTGGTAATTTTAGAGGTGAACTATGATAGGTGAAACTATCCTTCATTACAAGATTATGGAAAAACTGGGCGAAGGCGGAATGGGGGTAGTATACAAAGCCGAGGATACAAAATTAAAAAGAGATGTGGCAATCAAGTTTCTGCCGCGGCAGATCGCTTCTCAAAATGAAGAGAGAGAAAGATTTAAAGTTGAAGCACAGGCAGCGGCAGCTTTAAACCATCCGAATATTGCTACAATCCACTCGATCGAAGAAACAGATAATGAAGTTTTTATTGTGATGGAGTATATTGACGGAACAGAGCTAAGGGAAAAAATAATATCGGGTCCTGTAAAACAAAATAAAGCATTGGAAATAATTACAAGAATTGCGGATGGATTGAAGACAGCACATAACAAAGGAATTGTACACAGAGATATTAAAAGCAGTAATATCATGGTTACCGGCGATGACCAGGTTAAGATTATGGACTTTGGACTTGCTAAAATAAAAGGCGGGGGTTTGGTAACAAGAGTTGGTACTACAATGGGAACTGCCGCTTACATGTCGCCGGAACAAGTAAGTGGAGAAAAAGTTGATCAACGTACAGATATCTGGTCTTTAGGAATTATTTTGTACGAATTACTAACAGGTGAACTGCCATTTAAAGCTGACTATGAAGCTGCATGGACATATTTAATCCTTAACAAAGATCCTTTAAAACCAAGTGAGTTAGACCGAAAAATTCCAGCACAGTTGGATTCTATTGTAATGAAAATGCTTGAAAAAGATCGCGATAAAAGATATTCAAACATCGAGGAATTTTTTAAGGACTTACAGGAAGCCCGGAAAGAAATAAGCGGAACTGAACAGGAAGGGAAGACAAAAGCTATAGCTGTACTTCCATTTAATAATATAAGTGCAGAAAAGGAAAGTGATTATTTCAGTGATGGATTAGCTGAAGAACTTATAATGAATCTTTCCAGGTTGAAGGATATGAGAGTGGTATCGAGGACTACATCTATGCAATATAAAGGAGTGCAAAAAAGTATAAAAGCAATTGGTAAAGAATTAGGAGTAAGATATATAATTGAAGGAAGTGTCAGAAAATTTCAGGATAATCTTCGTATAACTGCTCAGCTTATTGATGTTGAAAAAGATGCGCAGCTTTGGGCTGAAACGTATAAAGGTAATCTCGCAGATGTTTTTGATATCCAGGAAAAAGTGGCAAAGCAAATAGTCGATGCATTAATGGTAAAGCTTACCCCAATGGAGAAAGTTGTACTAGAGAAACGTTCGACCTTAAATCCTGAAGCTTTTGATTGTTATCTGCGTGCAAGAGATTTTCTTTATCGAAGGACAAAAAACAGCGTACAGTTTGCTATCCAGCTTTTTCAACAAGCAATTGAATTCGATCCGAGATATGCAGGCGCATACGCTGGATTAGGAGAAGCTTATGCGACTTTATATCAGAATTTTGAAAGTAAAGATATCTGGCTGGATAAAGCGATAGATACCAGTCTTAAAGCTTTAACTTATGATTCCTCATTATCTGAAGCGTATGCTGCTCTAGCACTTGCATATTTTTACAAAAAAGAAAATGAGGAAGCATTTGCTGCAGGTAAAAAATCTATTGAACTCGATCCAAATAATTTCATCGGTTACTGGATACTTGGCAGGATTTATCATAGTACCGATAGAGACAAAGAAGCTCTTAGTCTATTTAAAAAAGTGGTTGAATTAAATCCTGATTTTTATTCCGCTTATATGGACCTCCGTTTAGTATATGACCGTTTGGGTGAAAAAGAAAAAGTAAAGGAAATATTAAAAACATCATCTATTGTGTATTCGCGATACTTATCTCAGCACCCTGATGATGCGCGTGCTCACATGCTTTTTGCAGTTGACCTTGCCCTTACAGAACAGAACGAAGAAGCAAAAAACGAAGCCGCTAAAGCTATAGAATTAAATCCCACTGATCCGCTTATGCTATATAACGCTTCATGTTTTTACTCTCAGCTGGGTGAAAAGCAAATTTCAATTGAAACGCTGAAAAATGCAATGACTGCCGGATATCAGGATTATGAATGGATTAAACGTGACTCAGACCTCGATAATATTCGCAACGAACCAAAATTCCTGGAATTAATGAAAGGGAAATAAGCTTAATTGCCCCGACTCTGCCTTTGCAGGCAGGCAGGCTTCAGGTCGGGGATAAGGAATTAAGAAAAAAATTTGGCTTTAGCCGCATATTAAAAATAAATGGGGCTAAAGCCCGGCACTTTTTTTATATCAACACCCACGACCTAAAGGTCGTGGCTATTTAAGGGACCATTTATGATTGGTGAAACAATACTTCACTACAAAATCCTTGAAAAGTTAGGCGAAGGAGGAATGGGTGAAGTTTACAAAGCCCAGGACACAAAACTCGATCGCTTTGTTGCCTTAAAATTTCTTCCTTCTCAGTTAATTGCAACCGAAGATGATAAAACAAGATTTATCCAGGAAGCAAAGGCTGCATCTTCTATGAATCATCCCAATGTTTGTACTATTTATTCAATTGAAGAATACAATTCTCAGTTGTTCATATCAATGGAATATATAGATGGCAAAACATTAAAGGATAAAAAAGATCATTTGTCGGAAAAACAGATTCTTGAAATAGGAATACAGGTTGCAGAAGGTTTAGCCACTGCACATGAGAAAGGAATAGTTCATCGCGATATAAAACCTGAAAACATAATGATCCGGAAAGATGGAATAGTGCAAATAATGGATTTCGGATTAGCGAAACTAAGAGAAACTTCCGGAGTTTCAAGATTGACAAAAGCCGGAACAACAATGGGCACAATGGGTTATATGTCGCCCGAACAAATACAGGGATTAGATGTAGATCACAGGACAGATATATTTTCTCTTGGAGTTGTGCTGTATGAATTGCTCGCGGGGGAGTCGCCTTTTAAAGGAATGCACGAAACAGCGATAATGTATGAAATAGTAAATGTTGATCCCCCGCCTCTTTCAACAGTAAAAGAAGGAATTGATCCTGAGCTTGATACCATAATTTTAGAATGTTTAGAGAAGGATAAAGATGAACGCTGCCAGTCTGCGAAAGAGCTTGCAAAAGATTTGAGGAAGGTTAAAAAATCTTCCGGACACAAAAAGACCAGAGTTTATAATGTCAACTCCACATCGTTTAATGTTTCATCTAATGCTACACAACCCTTAAAATCTTCAGGGTCGATTGTAATCGAAGGTTTTAATAAAAGATTTGAATTGAAAAAGTTGATTCCATTTGTTACTATCGTCTCACTGGCGTTAGCCATTCTCTTTATCTATTTATATTTTACTCAACCATCTTCCGGAACTGAAAACTATAGTATACAATTCAGTCTGCCCGCTCCTGCGGGATATACATTTACTTCTGATCTTCCGGCAATATCACCGGATGGTAAGATGATCGCTTTTACAGCTTCAGACTCATCTGGAAAAGCCAGAATATGGATACGCCACCTTGAATCATTGAATACAACATCCCTCGCAGGAACGGAAAATGCTTATGCTCCTTTTTGGTCCCATGATTCGAAATTTATTGGCTTTTTTGCAGATGAAAAATTAAAAAAGATAAATCTTTCGACAGGTTCACTGCAAGTCCTTTGCGATGCGCAGAGTATTCACCAAGGTAATTGGGGAAGTAATAACATCATATTATTTACGCCCCAATTTTTTTCGCCGTTGTATAAAATAAATGCCGATGGAGGAGTTCCTGTTCAGGCAACAACACTTGATCTCGCCCGTACCGAAGAATGGCATAGGTCACCCCAAATGTTGCCGGATAATATCCATTTTATTTACGGGGCGTATGGAAGGAATCAGGGAAGTGATAGAATATATGTCGGCTCGTTGGAGGATGATACAAAAATAGAAATAATGCCCATTACTAATCGTGATCTTTTCCAGGGAGCTGTATTTGTTTCTCCTGATAATTTATTCTTCCTGAAGAATAATTCATTGATGATACAAAAGTTCAATCTTTCAGACTTTAAACTTTCAGGCGAACCCCATCAATTCGTCAGCAATGTCAGAAATTTTACTGTCGCAAAAAATATTATGATTGTTTCACAAAACACTTCGGACGAAACGTCTGATATTGTGGTATTCGATGGGCACGGAAAAAAGATCGAACAAAATAATAACCTCGGCCTTCTTATTGAACTAACAGTATCCCCCGATGAAAACAGTGTTGCATATCATCGAATTTTGAGTCCTGATCTGAATCAGGAGTTTAACCAGGATATATGGATTCTTGACAGAAAAAGAGGTGTTACATCCCGCTTTACAACATCGCCTGCTGCGGATGTTAGTCCTCTCTGGTCTCCGGATGGTAGTAAGATCGTCTATGCATCTTCTCCAGATACAGTATACGACATTTATGAAAAAAATGTTAGCGGGACATCCGAACCGACTTTAATTTTAAAGACAAATTTCACAAAATATCTTTTAGATTGGTCATCAAATGGGAAATTTCTTCTTTATCAAGCCAAGGGGGATCTTTGGGCGCTTCCCATGACTGGGGACAGGAAACCTATTCAGTTGACAAATACATCCTTTAATGAATGGCAAGGTGCTTTTTCTCCCGATGTACATTGGATCGCATACAGCTCCGATGAATCTGGATTCAATGAAATTTATTTGCAAAGTTTTCCTGAGCCGACACTAAAATATCGGGTTTCAGTAAATGGAGGGAGAGCACCGCGATGGAGGCCTGATGGGAAAGAATTATATTATGTTTCTCCTGAAAATATGCTGTTAGCAGTCGATGTAAAGAGAACACCTCAAATAACATTCGGAGTTCCCCAAAAACTATTTAAAGCAAATGTAGGATCTTATATAAATATGTATTCAGTTTTAGATAACGGACAGCATTTTATCGTTAATAAATGGGCAACCAATAACACTTCTCAACCTTTACAGGTTATTGTTAATTGGGAGTCCTTGTCGGACAAGAAATGATGACATTAATATTTGGATATTTTAAATGATTGGCGAAACTATTTTGCATTATAGAATTTTAGAGAAACTCGGAGAAGGAGGAATGGGGGTAGTCTACCTAGCTGAAGATTTGAATTTAGAGCGTAAAGTTGCTATCAAATTTTTACCAAGACACATTGCCTGCAATTCAGAAGAAAGAGAAAGATTTAAGATTGAAGCTAAAGCTGCTGCTGCTCTGAACCATCCTAACATCGCTACAATTCACGCCATTGAAGAATCCGGTGAAGATACGTTTATTGTAATGGAATTTATTGATGGGATAGAGTTAAAGGATAAAATAAAATCCGGACCGATATCTGCAAAAGATGCTGCTAACATTGCAATCCAAATTGCAGAAGGTTTAGAAGCCGCACATAAAAAAGGAATTGTGCACAGAGATATAAAGTCTCAGAACATAATGATAACCAATGACGGCAAAGTAAAGATAATGGATTTTGGTTTGGCTAAAGTTGGCAAGGGAACTCAATTAACAAAGATCGGCTCTACAGTAGGAACTGCCGCTTATATGTCACCTGAACAGTCAAGAGGTGAAGAAGTAGATCATCGGACAGACATCTGGTCGTTTGGGGTTGTACTTTATGAAATGCTGAATGGTAAACTACCATTTAATGGAGATTACGATCAGGCTGTTATTTATTCAATTCTGAATGAAGAACCTGAGCCTTCAAACAATATCACTCCTGAAATTAATTATATAATTAATAAAGCCATAGCAAAAGAACGGAATGACAGGTATCAGAATGCTGGCGAATTTCTTACCGATCTTACTGAAATAAAAAATGAATTGACTGCTAAATCTATCACCGGAGAAAAAACATTTCAAACAAAGATAAAATCATCAGCTCAAAAGAAAAATAAGAACTCGTCTTGGCTTAGGCGCCAAGCCGGAGCCAGATGGGTTGTGCCATCGGCAGTTATTGGTTTTATAATCTTTCTCGTTGCTGCTTATTTATACTTTAACGGTAAATCTGAAGAAACGGCATCATCTGAAAGAAAGATGATAGTCGTCCTTCCTTTTCAAAATTTAGGTTCTTCAGAAGATGATTATTTTGCTGAAGGAATAACCGGTGAAATAACCAGTAAACTCTCCGGGTTGTCGGGACTTGGAGTCATTGCGCGTTCAAGTGCGATGCAATATAAGAATACCGATAAATCTTTAAAGCAAATTGGTGAAGAACTTGGCGTGAAGTATGTTCTTGAAGGAACCATTCAATGGGAGAAATTACCTGATGGGAAAAAGCGAATCCGGGTAAATCCTGAATTAATTAATATTGAAAATTCTACACAGATGTGGTCTAAGCCATACGAAGCAGATTTCTCAAGTGCTTTCACACTACAGACTGATATAGCTGCAACTGTTGCAGATGCTTTAAATTTGAAACTTGTAAAATCCGAGCAGAAATCACTAGAAAGTTCTATTACAAAAAATTCAGAAGCTTACGATATCTATTTAAAAGCCCTTTACTTTTCGCAGGATATTACAAACGAAAAAAATCTTAGAATAGCAGAAAAAATGTTTGAAGAGGCAATATCCCTGGATGTTAATTTTGCCGAGGCTTATGCTCAGTTATCTAGTGTGCAATCGGATATGCATTGGCAATATTATGTGCACTCTCAAGAGAATTTAAATAAATCTAAATCCAATGCACTAAGGTCGATAGATATTAATCCATCTTCGCCTGAAGCACATGTTGCCTTGGGTGATTATTACTACCATGGAATTCTGAATTATGACTCCGCCCTTAAAGAGTATAATGAGGCTATAAAACTTAATCCTAATTTTGTAGATGCTTTTAATGGAATTGCTTTTGTTTTAAGACGCCAGGGTAAAATGGAGGAAACTATAACATATCTTAAAAAAGCCTTTGAGCTCGATCCCCGGAACTTTGAAACTCTTTTTTCAATAGGTGAAACCTACTGCCTTTTAAGAGAATATGAAAAGGGGATTCCATTTTTAGATAAAGCCAGTTTAATGGGCCCCGAATCTATCCATCCTTATGTTTACAAGTCACTCAGTTATCTGCTTGCCTATGGAGATACAAAAAAAGCACGGGCAACTATTTCAAATGCTCTGGATAGAAAAATCGATTTACACTCTCACTTATTTATTAATACACTCTTTTTATGTGATATTCTGGATGGTGACTTTGCCGGAGCTTTGAAACAGATTAAAGGACTAAAAGAAGCCGATGATCAGTTTTACTATAAGCCGGAGGATTTATATTTAGCCGAAATTTATTTGTTTATGAAAAATGAGGTTTTTGCAGAAAAACATTTTCAAGCAGCAATAAAAGTTTTGCAGGAAAAAATTAAACAAAATCCTCAGGACTCAAGATTGTATAGCACACTTGGAATTTGTTATGCCGGGGTTAATCAAAAAGCGAATGCAGTTAGAGAAGGTAAAAGAGGATATAAATTATTGCCGATTTCAAAAGAAGCATGGAGGGGCACATGGCGGTTATTGGATCTTGCCAAAATTTATACAATGGTTGGTGAACAGGAATTAGCTCTTGATGCAATTGAGGGATTGCTTAAAAGACCAACAGACGCAATATCGGCCGCGCTGCTTAAACTTGATCCAACCTGGGAACCGTTAAGAGGAAATCCCCGTTATCAAAAACTGGTTAAGGAAACAAAGTAGACATGATTATGATTGGTCAAACAATATTACATTATAAAATTTTGAATATTCAATTGCCCCGACCTGCAGGTCGGGGGTATGAAAAGAAAGTATATTTCGGCTTTAGCCGCATTGTAAAAAATAAATGTGGCTAAAGCCCGGACATATTTTTATTTACCAATACCACGACTTATCCCGAAGGTAGATGTCGCATAGAATAAATTAAGAAGTAGAAAAATTAATTGTATTAAAAAGAAATTATTAATAAAATGACATATCAAAA
>MGZZ01000094.1 GCA_001802795.1 Ignavibacteria bacterium GWC2_36_12
TTTCCTGGTCTCTCTGTAAATCTCTCTTTGCTATTGATTCTCTCTTATCATAAACTTTCTTCCCTTTGGCAAGTGCCAGCTCAACTTTTACTTTACCTTTCTTAAAATATAAACGGAGCGGGATTAAAGTTAAACCTTTCTCTTTTACTTTTCCAATAAGTTTTCTTATTTCGCTTTTATTAAGCAGAAGCTTTCTTTTCCTTACCGGATCGTGATTATTTATATTACCCTGTGTGTACTCGCTAATGTGAGCACTATTCAGCCAGACTTCGCCTTTCTCCAAAGACGCATAACTATCGACTAAGTTTGCCTTTCCTTCCCTCAGTGATTTAACCTCGGTTCCGGTAAGAACAATACCGGCTTCGTATGTATGGAGTATAGAATATTCGTGTCTTGCTTTGCGATTAACAGTAATATTCTTCTCATCGGTCTCTTGTGCCATAACACTCAAAAAAATGAAATTAAAGTTATTTTGAATGCTTAATAAATGCAAGGAACGAGGGTGTAATATTATTTTCGAACCTAATCTAATGGTATCCTTCTTTTATCTTGCTTATTGGCTTTTGGGGTACTACTTTTATATTAAACTTATCAGTAAAATCTATAAGAAGATGAAAACAGGATTTTTCACATTGATTCCTTTAAGTTTGTTACTAATTATTAATTCGGGATGTGTTCAGCCGGAATCAATAATCTCTTCGTCAAACGGGAACCTGTCACCGGTTGTAAAATCAGTTTCAGTCGATCCTTTATACATAACTGTTGGATCAAGTGCAACAATAACGGTTGATGCAGCAGACCCTGACGGCGATGCAATTTCTTTTTCATGGTCAACACCATTGGGGGATATAATTGGAAGCGGCTATCAGGTAAGGTACACTGCTGCGTATTGCTGTGTTGGAACAAACAGCATTACAATAATAGTTGAAGATACAAGGGGTGCTAAAGTTTCCAAGACTGTTAATATTGAAATTAATCCCTGATGCCAAAATTCGTTATTCTCCTCCTTTCATTTTATTATCTAAACGATTTAACTTTCGCACAGGGATGTTGTACTGCCGGCTCAAGTACATTCGGCGGGTTTGAAAGAGGTGTTACAGAGAAGAGTCTTCTACATATCGGATTAAGTTATATAAGAAATAATCTCAACTCTACTTATAATGGCAGAGAGAAAATAACCGACCCGCTGAATAGAACAGCCTCGGTTTCTATTTTCAATATTGAATTGGAGTATGGTATTTCTGATAGAATATCTTTGCTGGCAATTGCAGGCTACAGTGTAAAAGAACGGGAGACAACTGTCAGATCATCAGTTGATAACTCAACTGAAACAGTAAGCTTTAAAGGTTCAGGTATAAATGACCTGGTTATATTGAGCAAGTATGAAATGATTAAACCTACAATTCTTTCTCCGCTAAGTTTGTCGGTTGGCGGGGGAGTGAAATTACCTGTCGGCAGTTATACTCAGAAAGATAACGGTACAAGACTTTCAATCGATCTTCAGCCGGGAACCGGTGCTACTGATGTTTTGCTGTGGGGCAATTTTTATAAAGGCTTTCCCGGTTTATCATTTTCATTCTTTACTAATTTTTTATACCGTTACACAGGAGCTAATCTTGACAGTTACCGTTTTGGCGACGAGTATATTATTTCTTTGAACGGCGAATATTATTTAGCTGATTATCTCACGCTTGCATTAGGCATACGTACGCGTTTCGCAAATGAAGATTTCTGGAGAGACAGGTTTTTGCCAAGCACCGGCGGAACTTATTATGATCTTCTGCCTTCAATTGTTTATTCGGAAAGTGACTATCTTATTAAAATTTTTTATCAGTCTCCCGTTTACCGGAATGTAAAGGGAATCCAGTTAACAACCTCGAGTATTCTGGGTGCCGAATTGTTATTTAAGGTAGATATTTAACTGTAGGGACAAGTCTATGACTTGTCCCTACCTATTGTTTTAATTTGGTCTGGTAACAAATGAAAAAGAGTACGCCTGCTTCATATTACTGCTGTGCATATCCAAAATAGTTGCCGCAATATTTACAGTGTATTTTGTGTTGGCTGCAAGCGGAGAATTCGGTGTAAAAACAATCTGGTTCATCTGCTCATAAGGATAATAACCGCCATAGCTAAACGTACCGCTAACCTGGGGTGAAATCGTTATTGCAGATTGAGCTGAAGAAAGTGTAACGAAATTATTAAAATTAAATTGCAAAGGTGAAGTCGGAGAAATAAACAATTGCCCGTTTGAAGGAGAAGTGCTGCTTATATTTAACGCAGCAGTCCTGAATGAAAAATTAAAATCCTGCCCGATTTCAACATTATCCTTATCCTTTGCGGATTTATCGATCGAAACAGTTATAGTAGTATCGGATAAAAATGGCCCCCCAGTATAAATACGTAAAACATTTTCTTCTGGCCAAAGAAATATTGTATTCATCGGGGGAGTAACCGTGGTCAAAGCTTCTACAGAGGATTTATTCATTCTCCTCGGGAAAGTTACAGTAATTCCATTGTAACTATAATTTAAAGGCGAAACTTCTATATCCCCGTGTATGGGATCGGTCATAATTCCATTTTGTGTTGAATAAGACTGAACAGTTTTGAAAGAAAAATTAAGAGGAAAACGAAGAAAATTTCCTGCAGTATCTTTTGCCGTTGTGCCTAATGTTATTTTGTACTCTTTATCCGGGTAGGAATCCTTCTTTGCAAAAGCGTAAGACACAGAGCTTACTTTACTGTATGTAGTAATAGTTGCTCCCAAATCGTAACCGCTACTGCGGTCGGCAAAAAGTGAATACATCGGAGATTGAGTATAATTTCCCCAATTAAAAATTCCTTCAACTGCAGGCTCGACTGAAAAAGCTTTTTCCACGCTCTCTCTATCCATAGGTTCTGTAAATAGAATTGAAACGGTAATTCTGCCGTACCTCCAGTCATAAACTATTTCTCCCTTGTCTTCAGGGTAAAACGATTCAACAAGATCAGGTACTGTTGAAAGCTCAATTTCTCCCAGGCTAATAATACTTCCTCCCTGAAGCAGAAAGTCTTCCCTCGAATAGATACGGTAATTTTCTGAGCGGATCGTTATATTATAATTTCCTATCCGCAGATCATTAAAAGCAAATGAGCCATCGACGGGGCTTATTTCCACAGAATCGATTGGCTCTATCTGGCTTACAATTACCATAGCTTTACTATCATTCTGAACTACTCTGCCTATAAGATCGGCGTGTAGAAGATCATTAGTAAATTCTTTAGGAATCTGGGATTCAATTATGGTTTCTTTGCAGCCGGATAAAATTATAAAAAAAGATGTGAGGATTATCAGATAGGTCTTCATATTTCCTCCTGATTCTTTGGAGACCAATGACGTAATAGATGTTTTTTATTTTTCATATATAAAAAATGTATTTGAAATATCTTTTAAAGTATCAGTGTTACTTAGGGAATAAGTTTTATAATAATTTATTCTCAACCTGAATTTTCCTACAGTGTCTGAATTCAGATAAGCAGTCCCCTGGAGTGTATATAATTTAGACGGGAGTAGTCTTACAACTTTACTTCCTTCGATTAATATTCCGCGGGGCAATTGTTCCCAGCTATTCTTAGCGACAAATAATTCGAAATAACCGTCAGTTCCTTCAGCCATTAGAAGATTATCCTGGTCAACTCCATCCCGAAAACCATCGCCTAAATTAGCATAGAACGTGTCTGAAGAAGTATTAAACACTGTTGCCGATACGAAAGCAAAATTATTATTAAAATCCTCAGCGATGTAATATTCAGACTTCTCAGTTTCTATTTCTAATTTATTTGAAAATCCCGCATTTGTTGTCAGAGAATTATCAATTATGGTTTCGTTACAGCCGAATAGAACAATAAAAAAAGATGTGAGCATTACCAGGCAGTTCCTCATCTTCCCTCCTTATTCTTTAGAAGAACCATAATTAATTTAATTGAATAAAATCTTTTTCAAAATGGTTTTATCAGGTAAATCAAAAACTAAAAAGTGAACTATTAACAAATAGCAAGAATTAAATCGCACAGCAACTTATCTTTATTTCAATTTACATGCCGGTTAGGTACTACATAATTTTCTTGCTGTTTTGTTTATGATTTGGGAATGGGTAAAAAAAAGTTATCAGGTTTCTGATAGCTTATCAGATTTTTGAGAGAAGCTCTCTATTTACTTCAATTGCGAAGGATGGAATTTTTATTTTTTTGAGTTTGTAACTGAAATACTTTAAGTTTACTACACGAGCTATAAAAGGGTGAGACTTACCAATAAATACAAATCGATTGAAAGACTAAAAAACTCATTTTGCTGAAATAGAAGGTTTGCAAAAGTACATCGTTCTTCTGGAATGGCTCCTCTGGCTTAATAGATTTCTTCCTTTCTTCTATTCTTCTTTAGAACTCACTTCTCGAGAAAAGCAAGATATATCTACTAATCGCATTCCTATTCTTGCCATATCTTATATCACATTGTGACCAAAGCAGTTTATTATAGAATTTGATGAATCGAATTCCTACACTTTCGAAATATTTTTTTAAAACACCTTCACCCCAATTGATCGGGTTATTAATAATATATTCACTAATAAAATAAAATTCTTTTTCATCCCTTATAAACCTATCGTGGAATCTGGATTGCCAATGAAAATCAGGACTTATTTTCTTTGTTTCAAATTTTACACGGCCTTTAAACCATCTGATTATTCTTCCCAATGTAATTGATTTCAATTTCATTGGATTGTTTCTAATACCGGATTTGAATTTTATAGAAATTTGTTTCTATCACGGTACGACTGTGAAAGCTCAGAATAAGAGTGGAAATAAATATTAAAGAAATAAGGTAATAAGGTTAGGGCATTGTATGCTATAAATGTTACTAAGGTTATCTAACCCTTTTCATACTAACTAACGCCTGTAATTTTTAATATGATTAGCCACAAACTCAGCATCTCTTCCAACACCTCCAATAAGTGCAGATGTAAGTGCGAACTGGAACCACATTCCTACATAGTAAAGACCTTTAGTCACATTTGAAATTCCTCTTTCTCCGTTGAGCCAGCCCCTTTCATCTGTAACATCAAAATCAATCCACGAGAAGTCAGGTTTATAGCCTGTTGCCCAGATTATATTCAGGACAGAAACCTCTTTACCGCCAGCAAGCAATGGATTTCCATTTTTTACACCAGATACACGCGGAAGTCTTTGTACTCCTGCGGCGTCGAGGTCGGTGAGTTTGAAACGGATTAATGGTGTACCACCTTTGAAAAATCTCTTGGCTTGAAAAAAGAACGGCGCTTTAATCGTGCTGATATTACTTGCAAACCACCAGTTAAACCACGGAACATAACGAAAAGGATCGTAAGGAATTTCAGGGACAGGTTTTCCGGCTATTAACGTACGCCTGCTTTTAGATAGTTCAATTGCTATTTCTACTCCTGAAGTACCTACACCAACCACAAGAGTATCTCCCCCTGGCACTGAATCAGGGTTTCGGTACTGTGATGAATGAGTCTGAAAAATATTTTTATCAATTTCTGATGCAAAATCCGGTATAAATGGGGAAGGATTGGAACCAGTGCAAATTACCACAACATCCGAAGTAAAAGTTTGGTTTGATGTAACGATGTTAAAGCTGGAACCAGTTTTTGATAATTTTATTACGCGTGTTTCTAACAGCACAGGAAGATTAAAATGTTTTGTGTATTCCCCTAAATAGTCAGCCATTTCATCTTTTGTTGGAAAAGTGTTGTATTGCGATGGAAAAGGAAAGCCTGGTAATCCATCATATTGTGATGGAGTAAAAAGCCGAAGCGAATCCCACCTCTTACGCCATACATCACCAATCTTTTCTCCTTCATCGAGAAGAATGAAATCTTCTCCCAATTTTTTTAGATGATAAGAAGTTGCCAGACCAGCCTGCCCGCCACCAATGATAATTATCCGCCAGTGATTTTTCAATAATTTAATTTTCGACTTTTTTAAAGATTGATCCCGGAAATTAATAAGGTGAATATATACATAAAGAATTTGATTGGAGTATGTCAACAGTGGAAACTAAAAGATTACGAAATATTATTAAATGTTATCTGGTTGAGGGATGCCCTCTTTCAACATTCCCTCTCATTTCCTATTTTAGCCACAAAATTCCTAACCTTAGTAACAAAAAGAATTAACAAATTTTTAAAACCTTATTACCTTATTAACTAACAATCATGAAAATAGAATATAATAATCTATACACACATTTTATATTCATCACTTTAAATCGTTTCCCATTTATTAAGGAACAGAATAGAATTGAAAAATACATTACGGGTATAGTAAACAATAATGATTCGAAACTGTATGCGATATATGCTAACCCGGAGCATGTGCATTTTATTGTTTCCCGTTTCCCAAAAATATCAGAAGAGACTTTGGCGACTATTGTAGCAGAAAGTTCTGAAAGATTCATAAATGAAAATAAACTTAGTGCAGGAAGATTTTCCTGGCAAGAATCTGCAGCAGCCTTTTCTGTTTCAAAATCTGATGTAGATAGAATTTGTAAATACATACTTAATCAACCTAAACATCATCACAAAGTAAGTTTTACCGAAGAGTATGAATCATTTATAAAATTTTATCAGAAAACGTTACAGGTAAAGAAATAAGATAATAAGGTTAGGAAGTAAAGGATTAGGATTGTTACTAAGGTTAGGAGGGAATTTTTAAATTTAAAAAACACAACTTATAATTCTGTTTCTTTCAACATTCCCTCTCATTTCCTATTTTAGCCACAAATTTATTTAGAAATCCTTGATAGTATCTGTATTAAATAAACATCTCATTTCAGCAACAATACTTCTAGCGTTTGCCTTTTCACTTCTTACTCTACCCGGCTGCGGTTCAAATAAAAAAGAGAATGAGATTGTAATATGGCATAATATGCGCCCGGAGGAGAAGAATGTTATTCAGGAACAGCTCGATGAATTTATGAAACTTCATCCAGGCATAAAAGTTATACAACTTTATAAAGAAACTGAGGAGATGCGTTCAGGTTATATTGTTGCTGCAATCGGCGGGGAAGGACCGGAACTGATTTACGGACCATCAGACCAGGTGGGACCTTTCACTGAAATGGAAATTATAAAACCTCTCGAAACGGTTTTCTCACAGGAATACTTTTCAGACTACAATAAAGATGCTCTTATCTATACAAACAACAGCTTATGGATGATTGCAGATAAGCTTGGCAACCATCTTACATTAGTTTACAACAAAGATCTTCTTCCGGTACCGCCCAAAACAGAAAAGGAACTTATTGAATCCGGGATGAAGCTTACAAAAGATTTTAACAACGATGGAAGAACAGATCAGTACGGGCTTGTCTGGAATTATACTGAGCCTTATTTCTTTGTTCCTTTCTTAACAGGTTTCGGCGGATGGGTGCTGGATAGTTTGAACCAGCCGACTCTTAACACTCCTGCTATGGTTGCGGGTCTGAAATTCATACAGGATTTGCGTGACAAGTATAAAATCATTCCCAACGAAGCCGACTATGATATTGCCGATGTTCTTTTTAAAGAGGGAAAAGCGGCGATGATAATTAATGGGGATTGGTCATGGTCGAGCTACGGCAATGCAGGAATAAATTATGGAATTTCAACCCTGCCTTATATAACTGTATCGGGTCATTATGCAACTCCAATGGTTGCGCCAAAAGGGTATTCAATTAATGTAAATGTTGATGATGAAAAACTCGCTAAGGTAAGAATGTTGCTTGAGTTTCTGCTTAGTTCTGAAAAGCAGCTTGAAACTTCCCTCGAAGTAAAAACCTTTCCCAGCAGAACAGAACTTTATAATGATCCGAGATTGCTGAATGATGAAATTCTTTTAAACTCCAAAAAACAAATTGAGCAGGGAAGAGCATTACCAATTGTAACAGAGATGCGTGCAATATGGGATGCAATGAGACCATCTTACCAGGCGGTGCTTGGCGGTGCAATTACTCCGGAAAAAGCTGCGCAGCTTATGCAGGAAGATGCTGTAAAAAAAATAAGAGAGATGAGGGAGGATGTGGATAATCCTGTCTGGGGATTAATTGTACAGGTTCTTATGCTTTTAATTGTGCTCGCAGCTTTATTCTTTACAAGAAAAAGTATAGTAGCTTTCTTCAGAAGTTTTAAGAAAAATACATTTGCATATTTTCTTGTGCTTCCGGCACTTGTAATAATGATTGCTGTTGTTCTTTATCCTTTCATTTATAATATCATTCTTTCATTTTCTAATATGAGCTTATCTCATATCCACGATTGGAAGATTACCGGCTTTGAGCAGTATGCTAAAGTTTTTGTCGAGCCTCAGTTTTATGAATTCTTTCTTAAAACTTTAATCTGGACTTTTTCCAACATTACCTTTCATGTGGTTATTGGTGTAACACTTGCACTTCTTTTAAATAAGAAACTACCCGGGACAGGTATTTTCAGAACACTGCTGATTCTTCCATGGGCAGTTCCGCAATATATTGTAGCTTTAACGTGGCGCGGGATGTTTAATTATGAGTATGGTGCAATAAATCTTATTCTTGTAAAGTTTTTATCGATGTCCCCTGTAGAGTGGCTTAAATCGCCCACAGAAGCCTTTATGGCAATAATTATTACAAATATCTGGCTTGGATTCCCTTTTATGATGATAATTGCATTGGGAGCCTTACAAAGCATTCCGCAGGAGCTTTACGAAGCCGCCGATCTCGATGGAGCCAGGTGGTTTAACAAGTTAAAGACTATAACAATACCTTTAATTAAACCGGTAATGATTCCGGCTATCACACTTGGAATTATCTGGACATTTAATAACATCAATGTGGTCTGGCTGGTTAGTAATGCCGGAGAACCGTCTGATAAAACTCATATACTTGTTTCGTTTGTGTATAAAGCTGCATTTAATTTATATCGGTATGGATATGCAGCAGCATTTAGTGTGGTAATCTTTTTAATTCTTTTTGCTTTCGGAATGACGTTCTTGAAGAGAACGAAAGCAACGGAATCGGTGTATTAAAAGTGAGACGTGAAATGACAAAAGTGAAACGAAAAAATAGAAAAACCAAACACATTGTCCCCTCTTTGGAGGGGCGTGGGGTGGGTAAATGAACAAGAAAAAATTTTTAGCAAACTTTTTAACATACATCTTCTTAATTGTATTTACAGTAATTGCTCTTTACCCGATAATTAACGTCTTCACAATCTCTATCAGACCAGATGACAGGCTGCTATCAACTTCACTTTCTATCATTCCTGAAGGTGCAACATTTAAACAATACATAGAGCTCTTTACAAACAGACCTTTCCTTCTATGGGTTTGGAATTCGGCTATTGTTTCTTTTGTTGTTACGGTAACGGGTGTTGCTCTTGCTTCAACTGCAGGTTATGCTTTATCAAGATTTCAATTTATTGGTAAACAGGTAAGTATGCTTGGACTTTTAACTACTCAAATGTTCCCGGCTACAATGCTTCTTCTCCCAATGTATATTATGCTTATTAAACTTCAATTGATAAACAGCTATCTTGGAATAATCATTGTTTACTCAGCAACAGCTTTACCGTTTTGTGTCTGGCAAATGAAAGGATATTACGATACAATCCCATTCAGCCTTGAAGAGAGTGCAAGAATAGACGGCTGCACGAAGTGGCAGTCATTTTATAAAATAATTTTACCACTTGCTGCACCAGCTTTAGTAATAACGGCACTATTTTCTTTTATGACGGCATGGTCAGAGTATATTGTTGCAGCCCAGGTTCTGCAGGATACCGATCTTTACACTTTACCGCTTGGTTTAAAATCCTTCCAATCAAATCTTACAACAGAATGGGGATTGTATGCAGCAGCAGCATTGGTTGTAAGCATACCGGTTGTTATACTTTTCATAATTCTTAGCAAATGGTTAGTATCAGGATTAACTCTGGGAAGTGTGAAAGGGTGAAAAATCTTCTTGTCATTCCCACGAAAGCCTGCCTGACGGCAAGGCACGTAGGAATCTAAAAAAAGTTTGTTCATTGTGGATTCCCGTTTTCACGGGAATGGCATTAAAAAAACCACCCAGCAATTACTAATCATCATCCACAATATTTACAAGTAAACCTGCAATTATCATTGAAGCACCGCCAAGCAGGAGAGCATAAATTGCTTCTCCGCCAAATATATTTTTTACAAAGAAACCGAGAATAGCAGCAGCTGTTATTTGCGGAATTACGATAAAG
The DNA here is from genome assembly GCA_001802795.1 of Ignavibacteria bacterium GWC2_36_12. GTDB lineage: Bacteria > Bacteroidota > Ignavibacteria > Ignavibacteriales > Ignavibacteriaceae > RBG-16-34-14. Next base: position 10,257 of record MGZZ01000094.1, read on the forward strand.
AAATTAAATATTCCCATATAAACTCCCATTTTTTCTGCAGGGAGTGAACCTGTTAAAATTGCATAAGGCATTGCTAATATTGATGCCCAGGCTAAACCGATTCCAAGTTCCGGAATCAAAAGCATGTCGGGATTTTTAATTACATAAAAAGAAGCGAATGCAACGCCACCGCAAATCAGGCTTATCATATGTACTTTCTTCCGACTTATTTTTTTTGCTAATCCAATTAATAAAAAAGCCATTACTGCTGCAAAACCATTGTAGACAGCCATTAAAACTCCAACCCAATCTGCACCTTTATTATAAAGTTCAGAAGCTGGATTTGTTGCACCGTAAATATGATGAGTAACTGCCGGCGTTGTATAAATCCACATTGCAAAAAGAGCAAACCATGAAAAAAATTGTACAACTGCAAGCTGCTTCATAGTCTTCGGCATTTTGTAAAGATCGTTCATCACAGTTACCAAACCTTTTTCAGTTTTTTGCGGATCGGTTAAATAACCCGTCAATATTTGAAGCAGCCCGAATAAAAAAGCTCCGATGAAAAGGACATACAAACCCAGGTCATTTTCTTTTAAAATAAAATAAATTATTGATGACCCGGTTAAACCCGCCAATGTCCAGTACATTCCCTTTCTGAAAAATGATGAAGATGAAATAGGATCGACGGGATACATTGCATTTGGGTGTTTATTCGTTCCTGCTTCCGATTTTGAATATTCTTTCAGCTCTTCGGGAGAATATTCTTTTGTTTTGATTATCGTCCACAAAACTGCAAGAAGAAAAACAGCACCACCAATATAGAATGAAAACTTAACCGAATCAGGAATATGACCTTGAGCTGCCGTGTTTGAAATGCCGAACCAGTTTGTCATCATATATGGGAGTGCCGATGCGATTACAGCACCTGTCCCGATAAAGAAGCTTTGCATTGAAAAACCAATTGTTCTTTGTTCATTTGGAAGCATATCCCCCACAAACGCTCGAAATGGTTCCATTGAGATATTTATTGAAGCATCCATTATCCAGAGCATTCCGGCTGCGACCCATAGAACGGGAGAGTTAGGCATAAATATTATAGCAGTTGAAGCAAGAATGGCTCCGCCGAGAAAATAAGGTCTTCTTCTCCCAAGCCTGTTCCATGTTTTATCGCTCATATGCCCGATTATCGGTTGAACAATTAATCCTGTTACGGGCGCTGCAATCCAGAGAATAGGAATTTTTCCAATGTCTGCACCGAGAGTTTCAAAGATTCTGCTTACATTTGCATTTTGCAAAGCAAAACCAAATTGAATACCGAGGAATCCAAAACTCATATTCCAGATTTGCCAGAAGCTAAGGCGGGGTTTCTGCATAAGTGTAATTCCTCTTTCTGTTACTGATTTTAATGTGTGTTAAAATAATTGAAAAGAAATTAAAAGTCGCTATTTTTGTTTTTAAAAAGAATAGAACACGGAATAAACAGATAACACGGATTAAGATTATCTGTGTAATCCGTCAAATCCGTGTCATCAGTGTTCTATAAATAATTGAGATTAAGTTGAACTTAGAAAACTATCTTAACCATATAATTGAAAACCCGGGGACAGCAATTTTTTATACCCCTTCAGTTTATGAAGATAGTTTAACATATATCTTCGGCTCCAGCCCTGAGATTGTGATAACCGCGGGTAAGAAAATTTTTTTTGAGAGCTTAGCAAAAGCAGATGAATATATAAAAAAAGGCTTTTCTGGTTTTGGATTGATTTCTTATGAAGCAGGTTATCTGTTAGAAAAAAAATTAAGCAAATTACTCGAGGATAATGATGATCCATTATTGAAATTTTATTTCTTTGATAAAGATAAAGTGGAGGTTATAAATTCAAATGAAATAGAATTTTTATTTGATGGCGGGTTGGATGATTATCAAATAAAAAATTTCAATCTGAATACAACAAAGCAGGAATTTTCCGATTCCATTGATAAAATCAGGAATTATATTTCGGAAGGAGATACTTACCAGGTTAATTATACAATTAAGGGTAAATTCAAATTTGAAGGTGATCTTGTCTCTCTGTTCAAGCAGATGATTTTTAATCAGTCCGCAAAATATTCTGCTTTTATTAACACCGGGGATTCGTATATACTTTCACTTTCGCCGGAACTGTTTTTTTCTACTGAAGAAAAATTAATTACAGTCCGTCCGATGAAAGGTACGAATAAAAGGGGAGTAAATAGTGTAGAGGATTCACTATCATTTTATTCATTAAGAAATAGTGAAAAGAACCGTGCCGAAAATCTTATGATTCTCGATTTACTGAGAAACGACCTTGGGAGAATCAGCGAGTTCGGAACTGTGAGATTGAGAAAATTATTTTTTGTTGAAAAATATGAAACATTATTGCAAATGGTTTCCGAAGTAGTTTCAGTTCTGAAAGATAAAGTGAATTTCCAGGAAATAATTAAGAATATCTTTCCTTGCGGGTCCGTTACCGGAGCTCCCAAAATAAGCACGATGGAAATTATTAAGGAAGTTGAGAAAGAAAAAAGAGGAATTTATACCGGAACAATCGGTTTGTTCCATCAGGACAAAAAAATATTTAATGTTGCTATTAGAACAATAAGTTTGAAGCAAGATGAAAACAAAAACGGTATAGAGGGTGAAATCGGAATAGGAAGCGGAATTGTGTGGGACAGCAATTCGGAAAAAGAGCACGATGAAGTTCTTTTGAAAAGTAAATTTCTTACCGGACCCGATCCTTATTTTGAAATTTTTGAAACATTAAAATTTTCAAAAGGTGAATTTGAGAGATTAAACATGCACTTAGACAGGATGCGGGATACTGCTTCATTCTTTCTCTTTAAGTTTGATGAGAACCATATTCTGGGAGCTCTTAGAAAAGAAATATCAGATTATAATTCCCAAAAAGAATTTAGAGTTAAAATTATTCTTAATAAATGGGGAAAAGTAAAGGTTGAAATCAAAGAAATCCCGCCTGTACCCGAAGAGATCAAAATTATTATTTCAGATAAAATCATATCTGAAAACAAGTTCCAATATTTTAAAACGACCAACAGAGATTTATATTCCAGTGAGCACAGGCAATATTATGAGAAAGGTTTTTTTGATGTGATTTTTATCAATGAGAAACAACAGGTTGCCGAGGGAGCTATAACAAACATATTTATCAGGAAGTCGGGACTTCTTTATACACCGCCATTAGCAAGCGGAATACTCTCCGGCGTTTACCGGAAACACTGGCTTCAAACAAATATTAATATTAAAGAAGAAATTTTATTTAAAGATGATCTTCTCATTGCAGATGAAATTATATTGACAAATTCGTTGAGAGGGAGAATAAATGTTGACAAACTGTTTTTGAATGAAATCGAGTTTATAGAATATAGAAAAGAATAGTGTGTGCTAAGCTTTTATAAATAGCTATAAAAGAATCTTTTCTTAATTTTTGATATTTTGAATCAGGGTTATTTAACTATTTAATAAAACAAGTAATGCAGCAGAATGATTCTATAACATCCAGGAGAAAAAAAGAGCATCTGGAATTATGCCTTACCGATGAAGTTTCATTTAATAATAAGACAAATGGGTTTGAGAAATATGATTTTCTCCATTATGCGATTACTGAAGTTGATATAAACAAAATTACTTTTGAAACAAAATTTCTCAATAAGAAAATAAGTTATCCCTTCCTGATTTCCTGCATGACGGGCGGTGTCGATGTTTCCGAAAGTATTAATGCCAAACTTTCCGTTGCTGCAAATGAACTGAATATTGCTCTTGGTGTTGGAAGCCAGAGGCAGGCACTTGAGAATAAATCTTTTCATCATACTTATAAGATAATAAGGCGAAATGCCCCTGGCATTCCAATCCTCGGCAACATAGGTGCAGCGCAAATTGCAGAAATGTCGGAACGATCCCGGCTTAAGTCGGGAAAAAGTTTTGATACAGTGCAATATCTTGTTGATCTTGTTGAGGCTGACGGTATGGTTATCCATTTAAATCCCGCACAGGAATTAATGCAGCCAGAAGGCGATATTCTTCAGAAAGGATTATTGAAAAGTATTACTAAGCTTGTAAAGAATTTGAAAGTTCCTCTTTTTGTTAAAGAGGTCGGTTCCGGAATTTCAAAATTTGCTGCGAAAAAACTTTTAGATGCAGGCATAACCGGGATTGATGTTGCAGGAGCTGGCGGTACTTCATGGACGGGTGTGGAAATTTTAAGAAACAAAGGCAGCGCCACAAATGAATTTTGGGACTGGGGTTTGCCTACTTCGTATTGCATAAAAGAAATTTTTCGTCTGAAGAAAAAATATAAATTTACACTCGTTGGTTCCGGCGGAATCAACTCTGGCGTGGAAGCTGCAAAAGCTATAGCTTTGGGAGCCGATATAGTTGCTTCTGCGAGAATTATTTTACAGGAACTAAATAAGAACGGTGCTGAAGGAGTAGTAAAATTAGTTAACAAATGGTTTGATACTGTTCGTAAAATTATGTACCTGACCGGTTCAAATTCATTGCAGGAATTAAGGAAAAATAAAATTGTGGAAAAGGGGAGTCTTTATTGAATCCGGAAAGTTTCTCCTTTCTTTATGAAAGAGAAAGGAAAAAAGTCGAGAAAATATTAGTTGAAGCTTTTAAGGACAGGAAACCCGACTCGCTTTATAAGCCTGTAAAATATATTCTGAGCACTGGCGGGAAAAGATTAAGACCTTTACTGGTTATTTTTTCAACTAAAGCTGTCGGAGGAAATTTTTCCGTCGTTTATAATGCTTCGGTAGCTGTCGAGCTGTTGCATAATTTTACTCTTGTTCACGATGATATTATGGATAATGCAGATAAAAGACGTGGCATGTTAACCTTGCATAAAAAATATGACGACAGTACTGCAATTCTTGCAGGAGACGGCTTGCTTTCGGTTGCGTATGAATATTTGTTGAAGGACTGCAATGGAAAAACCAAAGAGGTAATTTCTGCTTTTACTAAAGGACTCATTGAAGTTTGTGAAGGTCAGAGCCTGGACAAGGACTTTGAAACAACAGATAATGTAACAATTGATAAATATAAATTAATGATAATGAAAAAAACTGCGGCTATGTTTGAAATGTGCTGCACTGTAGGGGCTTTGCTTGGTGGTGGTTCTCCTAAAGAAATTAAAGCTGTATCTTTGTTCGGAAAGAATATAGGAATTGCTTTTCAGATACAAGACGACTTGCTGGATATTTCAGGTGACGAAAAAAAGTTCGGAAAAAAAGTAGGCGGCGACTTGATTGAAGGGAAGAAAACTTTTTTATTTATTAAAGCTCTTTCAAAAGCTAAAGGAAACGATAAGAAAAAACTTATCAAAGTAATCAAAAATAACGGGATTAAGCCGCAAAAGGTTAATATGTATAAGCACTTATACGAGAAACTTGGAGTGATTGAGAATGCAAAAGCGGAAATAAAATTTTATACCAACAGAGCATTACGTTCTCTAAAAACTTTGAAAAAAGAAGATGACAAAGAAATCTTTAGCTGGCTTGCAAATTCCCTTATAAAAAGAATTAAATAAATGATTGAGAAAATAGTCAAGATAAAAAACAAAGCAGGTTTACATACCAGACCTGCTGCTACAATAGTAAAGCTGGCATCAAAATACAAATGTGAATTCTTTATAGCCAAAGACGGTCTTAATATTAATGGCAAGAGTATAATTGGGGTGATGACATTAGCAGCAGAAACCGGTTCCGAACTGATACTGACTTTTGAAGGTGAAGATGAACAGCTGGCTTCTGATGAAATTACTGATTTTTTCAATAGAGGTTTTGACGAACCATGAAAACCTTTAAGCATATATATAAAGATGCAAAAAACAAGATTCACGGAATTGCTGCCGCCCCGGGTATTGTTATTGGTAAAGTATATCTTTTTACAAAAGAAAAACTTGAAATAAGTGATGGCGAGGTTACTAACTTCGAGGAAGCAAAACGTAATCTTGAAGAAGCTTTAAAACAGTCAAAAAAGGAACTGACCAAAGTTTTTTCCATTGCCCGTGAAAAAATGGATGAAACAAGAGCCGCTATCTTTGAAGCCCAGATGATGATTCTTGATGATCCTATTTTATTAAAAGCTTTTGAAGAAAGGATTGAGAGGGAAAAGAAACAGCCGGAATATGTTGTATTTGACGAGATCACAAAATACCAGGATATAATGAGGCACTCAAAAGAGCCATATATTAAAGAGCGGGCACATGATATTGACGATATTAAAAACAGGATTATAAGAAATCTTCAGAAGAAAAGATGGCAGTCTAAGATAGCAGCCGATGCTATAGTGGTTAGCGATATGCTGACACCTGCCGATACTCTGTTGCTTTCCCGGAGCAATGTAAAAGGCTTTGTTACAGATCATGGCGGTCTTACTTCACATGCTGCTATTATTTCACGTTCATTGAATATTCCTGCTGTTGTTGGGACACACGACATTACAAAGCATGTGAAAGAAGACGACACTATTATTGTAGATGGATTTCATGGCTATGTATTAATTAATCCTACCAAAGAACAAACAGAATTCTTTACTAAGAAATTTCAACATCTTGTCGAACTGCAGAAGGGACTTGAAGAGTTTAAAGACAAACCTGCTCTTACTAAAGATGGAAGAGAAATTTTGCTTTATGCAAACGTAGATGTTTCCGGTGAAATAGATATTGTTGTAACAAGCGGCGCAAGCGGTATAGGGCTGTACAGAACTGAACAAATCCTGGAAGAATTAAGTGAATTTCCGACCGAGGAGGAACAGGTAAAAATATATTCAAATCTCTCATCGAGGATTTATCCCAATACACTAACTATCCGAGCCTTTGATATCGGTGGAGATAAATTCAAGCTTCTTGAAATATATGAAGCTAATCCGTTTCTTGGTTTAAGGGGGATAAGGTTACTTTTGGAAAATCCTACATTATTTAAAACACAGATACGGGCTGTATTAAAAGCGAGCAACAATAAGAATATCCGGTTTATGCTCCCGATGGTTTCTACTATTATGGAAATAAAGCGTGCAAAAGAAATTATCGAAGAATGTAAGGATGAACTTAAAAAGGAAAATCATAGTTTTGATAAACATTTTATGATCGGGATTATGGTAGAAGTTCCCGCTGCAGCAGTGATGACCAAAGAATTATCTAAAGAAGTTGATTTCTTAAGCATCGGGACAAATGACCTGATTCAGTACCTGATGGCTGTTGACAGGGGAAATGATCTTGTTTCAGATTTATACCAGGAATTTAGCCCGGCAGTTATAAGAACGATTTATCATATTATTACTCAGGCAAAAGAATCTAAGAAAGAAATAAGTTTTTGCGGGGAAATGGCTGCCGACACACTTGCAATTCCTCTTCTTGTCGGATTAGGCGTTACGTCTCTTAGTATGTCTCCCTCTACAATCCCTTATGCCAAGAGAATAATAAGGTATTTAAATTATGCTCATACAAAACAGCTTGCTAAGGATTGTCTTAGTTGCTCTACCGAAGTTGAAGTTATACACCTGATTGAAAAATTCTTTAAAGAACATTCAATAACCAGAACAAGACAAATTATTTAGATGGAAGATGGAAAATGGAAGATGGAAGATGGATGATGGATGATGGAAAGCAAGTTTAAGTTCAGGTTCAAGGTTTTGGATAAGTTTTTATAAAATAAATCTTTCTGCAAATCATTTTTAAAAAAGTAAGTAAATGTTTAAGGGAGTTAAATGAAAATTTCTGAATTTATTGAGAAATATGATTCTTCAAACCAATTTGATGTTCTAAAGAAAACTTACACTCAAATAGAATTTGCCTGGAATAATAAAATTGATCTCGGCTCTATCAAAAAGAAAGGAATCGATTCTGTTGTAGTAACCGGGATGGGCGGTTCGGCTATTAGTGCCGATCTTTTCGCTAATTTTTTCAAAGATGAATTAGAGATACCTTTTGTCGTAAACAGATCGTATACTTTACCTGCTTTTGTAAATAAGAATACTTTGTTAATCGTTTCCTCTTATTCCGGCAATACTGAGGAGACAATTTCTGTTTTTAAATCTGCACTTAAAACAAAATGCAGAATTGTCTGCATAACAACCGGTGGTAAAATTGAAAACATTGCAAAGAAAAATAAAGTACCTGTCGTAAAAATATTGCCCGGTTACCAGCCAAGATATGCGTTGGGGTTAAGTTTCTTTACACTGTTGAAAGTTTTGACCAGGATTAAAATAATAAATGTAAAGCCGGGCTTAGTAAATTCAATAATTAAACTTTATAAGGACAAATCTAAACTTTATTCAAAGGAGAAAAATTCTGCTTTGAGTTATGCGGAAGAAATCCTTGGATACATTCCGGTTGTTTACTCTGTTGAGGGTTTTACATCATCAGTTGGTTACCGCTTAAAGAGCCAGTTTAATGAGAATTCAAAATTGCTTGCTTTCCACAATGTCTTGCCCGAAATGAATCATAATGAAATAGTCGGCTGGGAATCTTTCGATGAAAAACAGTTCCAGACCAGGATTATTAATATCGTTGACAAGGAATACCCTGCACGGGTAAAAAAACGATTGGATATTATGAATGGAATTACTTCCGAGAGCAAAGTTGGTGTAATAAATCTTGAAAGCCACGAGAAATCTTTTAAGGTAAGATTAATGGATTTGATTTATTTATGTGATTGGATAACTTATTACACAGCTGTTCTCAGAGGCTACGACCCATCGGAGATAAGGAATATTGATCTTCTTAAAGAAAAATTAGCTTAGAAAAATATATCTTCTTGCCTCAGAACAGAATGGCAAAAAATTATCCGGTAAATCGACAGTGATAAAACTATTCAAAATTGCTATTCTTTTCGTATTGGTCTCCTGCCAGTTTTCCTTTTCCCAGTTCTACTATTTTGGAAGAAACAAAGTTCAGTATGAAAAATTCGATTGGAAGATTCTTAAGACAGATCATTTCGATATTTATTATTATGATGAAATGCTCGATATTGCTGAAATAGGGGCAGGGTATGCCGAAGAGGTATATGATGAGCTAAAAGTAAGATTGAACAATGTTGTAACAAGGAGAATCCCTCTTATATTTTATAATACTCATTTACATTTCCAAAGAACAAATACTACTCCGGGTTTTATACCTGAAGGAGTTGGTGGTTTTTTTGAATTCCTCAAAGGCAGAGTCGTTATTCCATCGACAGGTTCGTTAAAAGATTTTAAACATGTAATAAGACATGAGCTTACACATGTGTTTATGACAAACAAAATCTATAGAGTCTTTGTTGATCACCGACAGCCAACAGATCTCTACCCGCCGTTATGGTTTATCGAGGGGTTAGCTGAGTATATGTCGACTGAAGTAGATGCCCAGGCAGAAATGGTTATGAGGGATGCAGTTCTTAATAATTATTTTGTTGGAATTGAGGATATATATAATATATATGGCTCTTTTCTTATGTATAAAGAAGGGCAGAATTTCCTGGAGTTTGTTGAAGAGAAGTATGGTAAAGAAAAAATTCCGCTTATGCTGGAAAACTTTTGGATGTTTTCAA
>MGZZ01000095.1 GCA_001802795.1 Ignavibacteria bacterium GWC2_36_12
AAATGACGGTACATATTTATATAATAATGTGAACAAAGAAAAGGTTAACTTTAATTCACTTTCTGTGGGACTAAGCCTCGGTGTATCTTACATATTTTAGGAGAATCATTGAATATTATTGAAGCAATAGTGCTTGGAATACTCCAGGGCATTACAGAGTTTTTACCGATAAGCAGCACCGGTCATCTTACTGTTGCAGGGAAATTAATGCACCTTATTTCTCCCAAGATGCCTGAAAGATGGACATCATTTATAGCAATTATTCAACTCGGAACATTAATTTCCATACTGATTTACTTCCGGAAAGATATATGGAATATTATTAAAAGCTTTCTTACAGATAATCTTAAAGAGAGAAAAAGTTTTACAAACCAAAGCCAAAACTCAAAAACCGGCTGGCTAATAATTATCGGAACAATTCCCGTTGTAATAATTGGTCTTTTATTTAAAGACATTATAGAAGGTGCGCTGACAAAAAATTTATATGTTATTTCTGCAAGCCTTATTGGTCTTGCTATAATTCTCGGTATAGCAGAAAAAACAGCAAAATTTAAAAAGGAGATTAAAGATATTACAATCGTAGATTCAATTTTTATCGGGATTGCACAGGCATTTGCACTAATACCCGGTTCATCCAGGTCGGGCACAACTATTACCGGGGGATTATTTGTGGGTTTAAATAGGGAATCCGCAGCAAGGTTTTCTTTCCTGTTAAGCATTCCTGCTATTCTTGCAAGCGGATTACTTCAGCTTTATGAAGCATTGAAGTTCGTTGATCCATCAATGATATTGAACCTTATAATTTCAACTGTTGTGTCAGGCGTTTCCGGGTATGTAGCGATAGATTTTCTTCTTAAATATTTAAGAAAAAATACGACCTTTCTTTTTATTTATTATAGAATAGCTTTGGGAATTGCAATAATAATTTTACTAACATCAGGATTCATTCAACCTTTAGGAGGCGAATTATGAAATCGGTTTTCTTTTCATTTCTTTTTGTTCTTGTTATTCTGGGATGCAAAGATTCTAATTCAAATAATAATGAAAGTAAAATAATGACAGATTCAACGGCGACTAATGATTCTATCCTTGTTGCAACCGTCAAAACAAATATGGGAAACTTTGAAGTAGAGCTATTTGAGAAACTTACCCCCAAAACAGTCGAGAATTTTGCCGGGCTTGCTAAGAAAGGATATTACGACGGAGTTATTTTCCACAGGGTGATAGATAAGTTTATGATCCAGGGTGGCGATCCCACAGGAACAGGTAGAGGCGGTGAAAGTTTATGGGGAGGAAAATTTGAAGATGAGTTTGTTTCAACATTAAAGCATGATAGAGCTGGAATTCTTTCAATGGCTAATATAGGTCGCCCAAATACAAATGGCAGCCAGTTTTTTATTACAGTAGCTCCAACTCCCTCGTTGGATGGAAGACATACAGTTTTTGGTAAGGTTATTAATGGGATGGATGTAGTTTATGCAATAAGCAAAGTTCAAACTTCAAAGCCGGGAGATAAACCGCTTAAGGATGTAATTATCCAGGCGATAACTTTTGAAAAGAAAGCTGCTTCAGAGGGATAATTAAAATTTTTTCAAGTGATGTTCACCTTGAAGATGAGCTTCACTTTTATTACATCCTATTCCGTGATTTTCCTCTTGTAGCACGGTGAAATTGGAAAAGGAGAAATTAAAAATTGGCGAAGAGTAAAGCTAATATTCCCTCTATACTTGAAGCTGTTAAAGAAATAAAGAAGGAAAAACTTAAACCGGTTTATTACTTTTCCGGCGATGATTCTTTCGGTATCGATTCTGCTTATAAAATTTTGGAAGAGAAAATCACTCCTTTATTAGTATCTGATTTTGACAAAGAAGTTTTTTACGGTGAAGGAAAAGCATTGGGTGAAATTTTAAATTCTGCTTCATCGTTTCCATTCGGGTCATCTAAAAAATTTGTTGTAGTTAAGGAAAGTGAAAAGATAAAGGACAAAAGAGATCTTTTGGGGTATATTTCAGCGCCGCCCGAATTTACCGTTCTTGTTTTTCTTCATTATGGAAAAATATCTAACCCCGATTCACAGGTTTATAAAAGTCTTGCTGATTATGGTTTTCTCTTTGAAGCCAAAGAATTAAAAGGAAAGAATCTTGTAGAATGGCTGATTAATTACACTGAATCAAAAGGGAAAATGCTAACCGAAGATAACGCCCAGCTTCTGATTGATATTGCCGGTGAAAACAGGAATATGCTTGAAATACAAATGGAAAAGATTTTAACTTTTCTTGGTGATAAAAAAAAGGAAATCGATCATAGTTCTATTACGAGCGTTTCTTCTTCGTTAAAAGAGTTTTCAATTTTTGATCTTCAGAATGCACTTTCAAAAAAAGACAAAAAAAATGCACTTAAAATCGCTTATAAGTTAATTGATGGCGGTGCCGAAGCAACTTTTATTATTTATATGATTACAAAGTACTTTACAGGATTATCAAGAATTAAAGAACTTAAAGAAAAGAATGTGCCGGATAGTGAAGGTGCAAGAATTGTCGGCACTCATCCTTATTTTTACAAGGATTATTTAACTGCGAAATCACTTTATTCGGATGAAAAAGTTTTTAATTCTGCTAAAGCTCTCTTAAAGGCAGATTTGTCAATCAAAACCACCACTTCTGATCCGAAAAACGTTATTGCTATTCTTATTGCCGAAATAATGGTATAAAGCCCTGACCATTTTTATGTGCAAGACTGGATCAAAATTCCACTATTATTCAATTATATTATAAAGAATGCCTTTGGTAAAGTTTTTAATTAATTTATTGCCTGATTCTGGAAACAATTAACAAACCTGAGAGTATAAACCGGTTGACAGAAATAAAGCTTAATGATTTTTCCGATGAAAAGCTGATCATTGAATTTCAGAAAAATAATAATGTAAAAGCTTTCGAAATACTGGTTCAAAGGTATAAAAATCCTTTAACCAATTACGTTTACAGGTTTGTTGGAGATTATGAGGCGTGCGTTGATATTGTTCAGGAGACGATGGTTAAAGTTTACAGGTATAAAGACTCTTATAATTCTGTAGCAAAATTCTCAACCTGGATTTATACAATTGCCGGGAACTTAGCCAGAACGGAATACCAGAGAAGAAAAAAAAGGAATTTTTTCTCAATAAATTCTTATGGTGAAGATAAAAATGAAACTTATGATATACCGGACGAAAGGTATCGCCCCGATATTATTACAGACAGCGGAATTAAAGATAAAATTATTCAGGATGCATTATTGAAAATTTCCAGGGCATACAGAGAAGTTGTAATTTTAAGAGACGTCCAGGAGATGTCTTATGAGGAAATTTCGGAAATAACGGGTCTGAATGTTGGAACTGTAAAATCTAGAATAAACAGGGGCAGAGCTCAACTGCAGAAACTGTTAAAGAACATTTATAAAGAGTAGGTAAGTCATGGTTAACAAGGATGATGAATTAAAATATAAAGATGTAATTGATTCTCTTAAAGGTTTGCAAAAAGTAAATGCACCTTCAAGCTTCGAAACTGATTTGATGCGAGAAATTAATTCACCGGGTACCGAAGAGAAGAAAAATTTTTGGGAAAGATTTTTTGTCCCGTCAAGATTAATTCCTTCTGCAGCGCTTGCAGTTACGGCTGTTATATTGCTTTTTGTACTTAATACAGATGGTGATGATGAAAACCCGTTATTAGTGGATCCCAAAGTACGTGCCGATATTATTTCCTCAGACAATATTTCTGAAGTTCAATTAATTCCTGATGATGATCTTGCTAAGCAAGAAAATGAAGGATCGGAAAGTTCGGGTTTGGATAAGTTTAGAAATGAAGGGAGCAATACAGGTTCTCAGAAAGGAAATCCGGGTTTGTCTATTTCTACTGTTGATTATTCAATTGATAAAAAGGGACTTAATTTCAGGCAGGTAAATCTTAGCAAGGAAGAAAAAGAAAGCCTGACCCGTGTAAAAAACCGGTTTATTAAGCTTATTGAAAGTGTCCCAAACAACTGATTTTAGCCCATAAACTCCTTTATTGGCGTTGGAATTCACACCCTACTTCCATATATTTATTCCTACATTTTTGAACTTTTAATTAAATCTTTAAGGTATTGACTAAATGAAAAAAGGAATACACCCGGAGTATAAACCTGTGGTTTTTCAGGATGCTTCAGCTAATTATTCGATTTTAACGCGCAGCACCATTAAGTCATCGGATACGATTGAGTGGGAAGATGGAAAAACGTACCCGCTTGTAAGATTGGAAATTTCCAGTGCCTCCCATCCCTTTTTTACAGGGAAACAGAAGTTGATTGATACAGCCGGAAGAGTAGAGAAATTCAAGAAGAAATATTCAAAAAAATAAATTTATTTTTTTATTTTATTTAATAAGCCAGGAATTCCCTGGCTTTTCTTATATATAGTCGGCATTCTCTATCGGAGTTTGGGATTGTTTGACGATATAATTTTCTTAAACTTGTAATCAATATATTTTGTCTAATTGAAATATGAAAAAAAGATTTAAAATTGTTCTTGTTGTATTAATTATTCTTATTGTTGCAGTATTATTTGCAATACCCAAACTTAGCTCTTCAGGCAGTAAAGTTCCTCTGGCAAATATGAATAAGTCGCTTTCCGTTAAAGCCCATATAATTAAAGCCGAAAAATTGGCTAATAATGTTATAACATCGGGAACCATACTTTCCAACGAAGAAGTCGAACTTAAAGGTGAAGTGGCAGGAAAAATAATAAATATTTATTTTAAAGAAGGAAGCAGCGTAAAAAAAGGCGATCTTCTTGTAAAGATAAATGATGCAGAACTCCAGGCACAGTTGGCGAAGGCGAAATATAACTTAAAGCTTCTTGAAGATAGAGAGCACAGACAACGAGTTTTACTTGAGAGAGAAGCGATTAGCCAGGAAGATTATGATGTATCCCTGAACGAACTGAATGTTGTTAAAGCAGACATTGAATTGGTGAAAGCCCAGGTTGCCAAAACCGAGATAAGAGCTCCATTTGATGGTGTGATAGGTTTAAAGAATGTTAGTGAGGGGAGTTTTGTTAACACCGAAACTATTATAGCGACTCTCCAGGATATTAATCCCATAAAAATCGATTTTTCAATTCCGGAAAAGTACTCCGGTTCAGTAAAAGTCGGTGACCAGATCAGGTTCAAAGTAGTTGGTAAAGATGAAACATATACCGGGAAAGTATATGCAATTGAACCAAAGATCGATCCACAAACAAGAACCTTAAAATTAAGAGCAGTCTATTCTAATGCTGCGAGAAGTATTTTGCCCGGTTCTTTTGCAGATGTAGAGCTAATATTGCATGAAATTCAAGGTGCCTTAATGGTGCCGACTTATTCAATCATACCTGAACTTAAGGGACAAAAAGTTTTCCTGTATAGAAACGGGAAAGCATTTCCTCAAAATGTGGAAATAGGAATCAGGACAGATACGAGAGTACAGATCACAAATGGCTTAGCAGAAAATGATACATTAATTACCTCGGGAATTTTACAGATAAGACCAAATTCTCCGGTAACCATTTCGGAGTTAAATTAGAATTTAATATATGAGTCTTTCATCCTTAAGCATACGACGCCCGGTTCTTACAATCGTAATGTCGGTTGCAATTGTGCTTTTTGGTATTATAGGATACACTTTTCTTGGCGTCAGGGAATTTCCCTCTGTAGACCCTCCGATAATTACGGTGACAACCGTTTATGTGGGAGCTAATGCCGATGTTATAGAATCTCAAATAACGGAACCGCTTGAAGAATCCATAAATGGTATTGCGGGTATTCGTTCATTAACGTCATCAAGCTCGACCGGAAGAAGCCAGATTACAGTTGAATTCTATGTTGATGTAAATCTTGAAACTGCGGCTAATGATGTTCGGGACAGAGTATCGCGAGCAATAAGCAATCTCCCGGAAGATGTTGAAATGCCTATTGTTGCCAAAGCTGACGCAGACGCAACTCCCATAGTTTTTTTAAATGTACAAAGCGATACAAGAAACCTGCTCCAAATAACCGAGATAGCAAATAACATTTTTAAGGAAAGATTCCAGACCATTCCCGGTGTAAGCGAAGTAAGAATTTGGGGCGAGAAGAAATACTCAATGCGTTTATGGATGGATCCAACAAAACTTGCTGCTTACAAAATTACTCCTCTTGATGTACAAGCCGCAATCAACAGGGAAAATATAGAGTTGCCTGCCGGTTTTATTGAAGGAAATAATACCGAGCTTACAATAAGAACTATTGGTCGTCTTCATGATGAAGAGGAATTTAATAACCTTATTATTAAGGAAAATCAGGGAAACATTGTCAGGTTCAAAGATATTGGTTATGCAGTTCTTGGTGCAGAGAATGAAAAAACTATTCTGAAACGTGATGGAATTCCTATGGTGGGAGTTGTTTTAATAGCCCAGCCGGGTGCAAACAATATTGCTATCACCGATGAGTTTTATAAAAGACTGGAACAGATAAAGATAAATATGCCGCCGGATATAAAAACAGGAATCGGGTTTGATGTTACTGATTATATTAAGGAATCAATCACCGAAGTTGAACAAACAATTCTTTTAGCCTTTTCACTCGTTGTGCTTGTCATTTTCCTTTTTTTAAGAGATTGGCGAACGACAGTAATTCCTGTAATTGCAATTCCTATCTCTTTGATAGGAGCTTTCTTTATAATGTACATCGCCGATTTTTCAATAAACGTACTCACACTTCTCGGAATTGTTCTTGCAATTGGAATAGTGGTGGATGATGCTATCGTCGTTCTCGAAAATATTTACAAAAAAGTAGAAGATAAGATGCATCCGGCAGAAGCGAGCAGGAAAGGTTCTGCAGAAATTTTCTTTGCAATAATTTCAACTACAATCGCACTCGCATCAGTTTTTCTCCCCGTAATTTTTTTACAGGGATTAACCGGCAGGCTTTTTCGTGAGTTTGGAATTGTAATTGCAGGTTCAGTTATTATTTCTGCTTTTGTTGCGCTTACATTAACACCGATGTTAAGCTCTAAAATTCTTAAACAAAGAGAAAAGCATTCATGGTTTTATTATAAAACAGAACCATTTTTTGTAAAGATGAACAATGCTTACGCCAATTATCTTAATTCATTTATGAATAAAAGATGGCTGGCTATAATAATAATGGCAGCTTCTATAGTTATGATTTACGCTTTCTTCAGCCTGCTTCCGTCTGAGATTGCCCCCCTGGAAGATAGAAGCCGGCTCAGTCTCAATGTAACTGCGCCCGAAGGAACTTCGTTTGAATATATGAACAATATTATTGATCAATTAGTAGATGTTGTTCAGGATTCAGTGCCGGAAAGTGAAGCATTGATATCTTTAACGTCGCCCGGTTTTTCCGGAGCTACAAATTCCGGTTTCGTCAATGTGATTTTAAAAAAGCCGGATTTTAGGAAGAGAACCCAGCAGCAAATTGCGGATGATTTGACAAGAGCCGTTAGTAAAATGACTGCTGCAAGAATTTATATTACCCAGCAGCAAACTATAGGAGGCAGCAGAAGAGGCGGTTTGCCCGTTCAGTTTGTAATTCAGGCTGCTAATTTTGAAAAGCTGCGCGAAGCCCTTCCAAAATTTTTAGAAGCAGCAGGCAATGAACCTACGTTTACTGTATTGGATGCAAATCTTAAATTCAACAAGCCGGAATTAAGAATTTCAATTGACAGGCAGAGGGCAAGAGATCTTGGGGTTTCGACTATAGATATTGCACAAACTATTCAAGCTGCTTTCAGCGGACAACGTTTCGGTTTCTTTATTAAAGATGGGAAACAATACCAGGTAATCGGGCAGGTTTCAAGAGAAAATAGAGATGAACCGATTGATCTGCAATCGCTCTATGTGAAGAATAACCGGGATGAATTAATCCAGCTTGATAATGTTGTTGTATTGAAAGAAGAAAGCTCTCCCCCTCAACTATACAGATTTAACAGGTATGTTTCTGCAACAATATCGGCGGGTTTGGCTCCTGGCAAAACTATCGGCGATGGAATTGCTGCGATGAGAAATATTGCCGACAAAGAACTCGATGAAACTTTCTCAACTGCTCTTGATGGTCCGTCAAAAGATTACGAGGAAAGCTCTGCCAGCTTATACTTTGCTTTTGTATTAGCTTTAATCTTAATCTATTTAGTTCTTGCGGCCCAGTTTGAAAGTTTCAGAGACCCCTTTATAATTTTGTTCACAGTTCCACTTGCTTTAGCGGGCGCCCTCTTATCTCTTTGGTACTTTAACCAGACATTAAATATCTTTAGCGAGATAGGGATAATAATGCTTATCGGTCTTGTAACTAAAAACGGAATCCTGATTGTTGAATTTGCAAATCAGCGTAAAGCAGCAGGGCAGGAAAAATCAGAAGCAATTAAACATGCTTCGGTTGCGCGTTTACGCCCCATTTTGATGACAAGTTTTTCAACTATCCTTGGAACTTTACCGATTGCATTAGCACTTGGAGCCGGCTCAGAAAGCCGTGTTTCAATGGGCATAACTGTTATCGGAGGTTTAATTTTTTCAACATTTTTAACCTTGTTTGTTGTGCCGGTAATGTATTCTTACCTATCCAGAAAGAAAGCAGCTGTCTCAAATATTACCGAGGGTGAATTTGTCGCCGGACCCGAAGAAGGAGTGGTTGTTAGCAATTAATTTTATTCGTACTCATAATCGTAATCGTGTCCCCACAATCGAGTAAGAGTAAGATTATGAGTATGATTATGAATTTTAGAAGGAGGAAGAATGTTTGATCACGAAAAATTAAGGGTTTACCAGTACTCCCTTGATTTCACAGAATGGGTAGGCATTCTTCTTAATGAAATCTCCCAAAAAATTTCTGTATGTGAACATCTCGATGAAGCATCAACTTCTATCCCTTTAAATATAGCTGAAGGTAACGGTAAATTCACTTCAAAGGACAGATGCAAGTATTTTGATATAGCGAGAGGTTCTGCTTTGGAATGTGCAAGCAGTTTAGATGTATTAGTTAGAAGAAGAAAAGTTGAACAAACAAGAGTAATAGATGGGAAACAACTCTTATCTAATATCGTATCAATGCTTGTTGGATTAATTAAGAGCAATTCTGATAGAACATTTGAACCAGATATTGAATACGGCACAAATAATTCTTAAATAATACAATCGTAATCGTAATCATACTCATAATCGGATTCCTAAAATCGAGTAGGATTATGATTATGGGTAAGATTAATACTCATTATCTTTATACAAAATTTATTTTCCCTATGAATTCAAAAATAATTCTATTCCTATTCATAACTTTTATGTTTCCTGAGCTTTCGTTCTCACAGGAAGTTTTAACTCTTGAAGAAGCAATTAAAATCGCTCTCCGAAATAATTTTTCTATTAATATTGCAAGAAATGAAGCAGAAATTGCCAATAATAATTTTACAATAGGTCATGCAGGTATGCTGCCCGGTCTCGATGCAAATGGTTCGTATTCGGAAAGCATAAATAATACGACTCAGGAATTTTTTGACGGAAGAAGATCAGAACGTAACGATGCCGAATCATCTACTTTAACAGCAGGGATTTCCTTAAACTGGACTATATTTGACGGCTTAAAAATGTTTGCTTCTCTGGATAGGTTAAAATCATTAAAGGAAATGGGTGAACTTAATTTTAAATCACGGGTTGAAAGTAATATCTCTGATATTATAATCACATATCATGATATTGTAAGATTAAAAGAAGTTCTTGAAGTAATTCAGTCTAATATTTTGATTTCGGAGGAAAGAGTAAAAATTGCGGAAGATAAAATGGAAGTTGGCTCAGGTTCCAGGTTTGATTTACGGCAGGCGCAGGTCGATCTTAATGAAGATAAGTCTTCATTTCTCAGGGAAGAATTAAATTTATCACAGTCAAAAATTTCTTTGAACACTCTTCTCGGAGTTGAAGCCAACAATGATTTTAGTGTTATAGACACTATAATTCTCAGAGAAGATCTCGCATTTGAAGATCTACTTCCTGTTGCCAAAGAAAAAAACAATCAATTAAGAATGGCATCGGAAAATAAAATAATTTCCGAACTGGATATTAGTCTTTTACGCTCAGAAATATTTCCGCGGATCAGTATAAATGCAGGCTATGATTATACCAGGTCAGAATCCGAGGCAGGCTTGCTGCGAATAAACAGGAATAATGGATTTAATTACGGAATAACTGCTTCACTAAATCTTTTTAACGGGTTAAACACGAGGCAGAACATCGAGAATGCAGAAATAAATCTGAAGAATTATGAGCTTGCTTATAAAGAAACGGAACAATTGGTAGAAGCAGACCTTTCAAACGCCTTTAATAGATACGAAAACAGAAAAAAAATCGTTGTGCTGGAAAAACAAAATCTGGTAGCTGCAGAAGAAAACCTGGATATTGCTCTTGAAAGACTTCGCCTTGGAAATATAACCCCCCTGGAATTTAGAGAAACCCAGATAAACCTGTTTGGTGCCAAAAGCAGACTCGTTGTTGCTCAGTTCGACGCTAAATCGGCAGAGACTGAATTGCTGAAGATATGTGGGCAGCTTGTAAAAGAGAAATGAAAATTAATGAGGGGAAAGTAAAAAACAATGTTTGCTTATTTCGCATAACACCCTTTCAACTATAGCAAATGAGTTTTTTGATATTTGAAATGAAGAAACTTTCATAGAATGTAACCTTACATTCATAATAGTAATCTTACAATCACCACTTCTATTTAAGCTCTCAGATTTTTAAAACTTCCTATTACTCTTTCAAACGCTAATTATTTGAAGTATACTAAGTTTTGAAAGAGCTATAAAGGTAATAATAGTATTTGGCATTGAAGTTGGGTTTTATAAAATAAAAAAGAGGACGAAATTATGAAACACTATATTAAACTTTCAATCTTAATACTATTCGTTACTTTATTTACTTCCTGTAAACAAAATGAAAAACACTTTATAAAAGAAAAGGTTTCTATGGTTTTTCCTGTAACTATAGATGCTTTTGACCAATTGAAAAATGGTTATGAAAGTGTTTGTAAAGATAGTTTTGATATAAGGTATTTTAGTGCAGAAGGAGACCCCGATAAATTTGAAACTATAATTCAGAGTGCTCTATTAACCAAACCCGACTATATTGTAACTATTGGGTCGCAAATTACAAATACAGCTTTTGGTCCAAAATTCAAGAATGATTTACCGGTCGTCATAGCCAGTGCAATTTCTGCACCTGAGAGAATAGATGCTCTTGTTAAGGTAGGGATCCAACCTAAGAGAAAAGCCCCCGTTGCTATAATTTCTGATAATCCAAGGGAAAACATTTACGATTTATTTTCAAAAGTCATAGTAGGGTTTACACCGGAGGTTAAAAAAGTAGGAATATTATTTAACACATCCGAAATAAATTCAGTAGGAACTGCGAGTAAAATAAAAGAGAAGCTAAGCAATATAGGCATAACTATTCTTGATGGGGTGATAAATAATCTTGAAGACGTTGAAAAGGTTACGAATAAACTATTATTGCGTGGAGCCAAAGTAATCATTATTCCTCATGATAAATATGCTGTAACTAAAGCATCTTCAGTTGTTAAACTATGTACTGAAAAAAATGTCCCGGTATTTTCCTTGGACGATGGAACTGTTAAAAAAGATGGTGTGAGTGTTGGAATTTCGGTCAATTACGGAATAGTTGGGAAAATAATCGGACAAACTCTTTTGAGAATTAATTCTCATGAAGTAAAAGCGGAAGACTTGCCAGTCGTGCAATTAGAAAGAGCAGGAATATACATAAATGAAAATTCGCTTAAAAAACTTGGTATTAAAACCCCGCCTGAATTTAGTAGAATAGTTGAGAAGTATTGATATGTTACAAGAATTAAATGACATACTTCGCATTGGATTCTTTGATGGTATCAGATGGTTCCCTATGGTATTAACTGTAGGCATCCTATTCAAGTATTTAAAATTTATAGACGTAAGTATTGATGGTATTGTTGTAATTAGCTCTATCTGTTTTACATTTCTTTGGAATGGGACTCAATCTCTCTTTATTTCTTTTTCTTGCACTGCGCTAGTTGCAATAGTTTCATACTCATTTGTCTCATTCCTTATTTATGAATTAAAAATTAATGGAATACTCGCAGGTATTATATTTACATTAATTCTTCATTCCCTATCCGTTATATTAATCGGAGAATCTCTTTCCCTTGATTATTCAAGACTTCCCTTTTTGAACTCCACTATTTCAACTTTAATAATAGCTATCTCTTTAGCCGTAATCATAGAATTTTTTTTCCGTTCTAACATTGGAATTAAAATAAAAGTTGCTTCGGATAATTTTAATGTTAATGTGCCTAGTAATCCCCGTATATTAATTTTGACAATTTATGTCATTGCTGGATTTATCCTATCAATAGGTGTGGTTATATACACAAGCAATTTAGGTTTATCTAGGTCTGGCGGTGGCTTTGAGTTCCTGATTACTTCTTTAAGCTCCTTTCTGTTTATTGATAGGATAATTGATATTTTGGTAGGTGCGATAAGTAAATCTCAAAAAGGATATTCGTTCAAATGGTATTTAATTTTCTCAACAACTCAATCACCTGTTTTTAAAGCGATTATTGGTTCGGTATTATTCCAAATCATTGTTCTAATGATTATTTATTATACAGCTAATCCTACACTTTGGAAATTGATATTTGGATTGGCGCTTCTGTTTACTGTTGCTAAACCAGGGACGAAAATTCAAAATAGTAAGAGACAATCTTTCTGTGATAAAAATTTAAATGGAGTGTTTCTAACTGATTTAAGTTTTAACTATGATAATGGTTATGAAAAGCGAGAAGTTTTTAGGAATCTGAATTGTCATTTTGAGAAGGGTATAAATATAGTTTGGGGAGATAATGGTGCTGGTAAAACTTCACTACTGAAGTTATTAAGCGGGGAGTTAAAACCGGCAGCAGGATTCATTATTAAAGATGGAATGCATATTACAGATAAAGATAAAAATAAAAGAAGAGTTTTTTATATTACACAGAATCCATATAGTTCTTTAAGCATAGATTCGACAGTCTACGAAAATATAATCGCTTCAAAACGATTCAAATACCGGGACTGGTTGAAAATTCCTTCTATAAAGGATTCTCTTTCCTCTCTTAATATTATTTTACGTAGAAACCATAATAATGGATTTGAGATAAATGACTCATTTGGGGTCCAAAAGGTTTCCAATCTATCTGGAGGTCAAGCTCAGAAATTGAATTTATTTATATCAAATGTTTCAGATGCAGATATAATTCTTGCTGATGAACCTACTTCAGGAATAGATGCATATAATTTTGAATTATTTGTAAATTTTATTGAGACTTTAAAGAATAAAGTAAATTTTGTAATAATTGCAACTCATGATATGAGATTGAAAGAGTTTCCAGCAACTCATTTCCGGTTAGCAAATGGTCGACTAATTAAAGAGGAAATTATTGGTGGAAAGGAGATAATATTATGAGCATTCCTTGGTGGCATCCTAGATATGGATTTTTTAGTGAGTTTTATTTAATTGGTGATCACAGTTTGGAAGGTTATGATGCAAAAAAAAGACTTACTCTTGTTCAACGTACTAAAAGAGAAATAGACTTGATAGTCCGGTTTTTACAACCCACGAAGGGAATCTCAATTCTTGATTGCCCCTGCGGTTATGGAAGACATTCCATTGAATTAGCGGATAAGGGTTTTAAAGTTACTGGTGTTGACTTGAGTCCCTTGTATATAAAATTATGTAATGCTGCGACAAAGGGAAAACATTTGAATGATAATGCTAATTTTATTTTAAAAGATATGAGAGAACTTGATTTTGTTGATGAATCTTTCGACCATGTTTTAAATATGTTTACTTCTTTTGGTTTCTTTGATAAAGAAGAAGATAATATTACCGTTATTAAGAATTTTGGTAGAGTGCTTCGCCCTTCGGGTAAGCTTCTATTACATTTTGACTATAATGCTACCAGAATTAAGAATGGGAAATTTTTTAAGGGTGATGAACATAAATCAAGGAAATGCGTTTATCAAGATAAAAATTATGATTTGTATGTTGATGATTTCGAATTTGATAAGCTAACAAAAAGATTATGCGGAAGTTGGGAATTAAGAAATGGTGATGGTAAAAAGTTTGAATATTCAATTAGGATATATGACAATGATGAAATTTATAATTTAATAGTGAACAATGGATTTAGTAAAGTTGAATTTCATGATCCTGAAAATCAAAAATTCACAGACGAGTCAAAAGAAACAATAATAGTGGCAATAAAGTAATTATGGAAAACAGATTTGAACGGTTATACGGTTATGTTCAGAGAAGTTTGGCAAAGAACATCAGGAATGAACTTGGTAATAATGAATCTCTGACAGTGGGAATTTTGCTTTTTAGTTCTTTTTCTGAAAGTTTTTATTATGCAAGTACTATAAAGAATACTCTGTTATATCCTAAGGAGGTTATTGTCCCCTTTAAGGAGACTGCTATATGGGATTACGAATTAATGAAATATTTAGGTCAGTACTTTGCACTACCTAGAACTAAGGAATATATAAGAGAACTTTTGTTAGAGAACGATAAATTAGTAAATAACAACGCCTCATATTTTGCAATCGCTTTTGAAAATTATCTTAATTTTAAGAATGACTGGTTGCAATGGTTTGAAAAAGAGATATATAATCATTCAGACACAAGTGATAGTTTAAGTTTACAAGATTTCTCAACAAAATTATTTTACTTTTCAAATTATCTGTTAACCATTATTCGTTTACCTGCCTATCGTACTTCATATGTACCTAATGAAAATCCTTATGCTGAGCGGATATATAGAACTGTGATTAATGATATTCCTGATAAACAGGGACAAGATGAGGTAATCAATGCAGAAACCGGAGAATTTAAACCGAGCTCCGGAGGTAACATTTGGAGAATTCAAAGGGACTCATTAATAAAATACTCAGAGCTTACATTATTACTAGAAATCTGCTTCAAGGCTCCCATTTCTACAGAGCAGAAAACTAAATTGATAAAAGTGATTTATGATCCAACAGAAAATCCAACTGAAGATTTCCCGATCACCGCGATGGGAAGACCACTTCATTATAATGGTGAGTTTCAAGGTATCGTTTATGTAACAAGAAATATAAATGAGGGAGTTTTTGATAATAGTGACTTTGAAAAATTTACTCTTGCGGTCCGCAATTTACATATTGAAAGCATATTATATACCTCAAAATATGATACTGCTCGGTTTTTATTAGAAACACTCACCCCAGAAAATTTAGAGAGACAATCTATACTTAGGATTTTGGATAGCCAGCATCTTTTTTCTTCTTCTCCCTTAGGATTGATAATACTCTCTGATTCATCTTGTTATACACGCTTAAGGATAGGCGTTAATAATTACATGCGTACTCAAGAATTAAATAATATCAGAGGGGAAGATGTATTTAATTTCTTTACGGAGAATTTAAAAGATTTTTATAGTTGGTTTGGTAGTGAAAAATATAATTATAATTCTAAATGGCTTGATATTGATAATGAAAGAGAGTTTAATGATTCAATAAAAAAATTCTTTAATATTGATAATGATTTATTTATCCGATCTCTGACTTGTATGAAATTTATAGAAAAAAATGGGAAAGATATATTTTATTTCCTGTTTAATTCAAATCATCTAGTTAAGTCATTGAAAGATAATCTTAAACAGAATTTTGCTTTAAGGACACATAATGACATAAGTAAGTTATTAGAAACCGAAATTTCCCATAGAAAAGTTTTTACCATACACCAAAAAGAAGTTTCCTTTTTGAAAGTTGAAGTACAATCATATAGTAAAATTTTACAAGAAGAACTAAATGATTATAAAGAAAGTGATACTCTTAAAGCATTAAATATTATTGGGGATTCAATTTCTATTAAATGGGTAAAAAGCCAAACTGAAAAATATGCTAAAACTGATTCTAAGGTTTTGATAAGAGGTGACACAGGAACAGGAAAGAAACTGATTGCAAAAGCAATCCATGAGCTAAGTAAAAGAAAAGGAAAACCTTTTGTTTCGGTAAACTGTGCGTCTATTCCAAATGAATTAATTGAGTCAGAATTATTCGGACATGAAAAGGGTTCCTTTACGGGAGCTTTTCAACAGAGGAGAGGGAAATTTGAACTTGCTAATAAGGGAACTCTGTTTCTTGATGAAATAGGTGATATGAGCCCACAGGCTCAGGCAAAAGTTCTTGACGCAATTGAAAGTGGAAAAATTGAAAGAGTTGGAGGAGAAAGGGAAATTGAAATTGATGTGAGAATAGTTGCGGCAACAAATAAAAATTTAAAAGAAGAAATTAAAAAAGGAAATTTCAGAGAAGATCTTTATCACAGACTAAATGTAATCTCTATTTACGTCTCTCCTCTTAAGGAGAGAATCCTTGATATACCTAAACTTGTAGAGTACTTTTTGGTTTATTTAAATGTACCAATACTTACTTTTACTGAAGAAAGTTTAAATTTTCTAAAAGGATTACCTTGGAACGGAAATATAAGGGAATTAAAAAATTTTATTGAAAGAGTTGCTGGTTATTTTGGGGATAAAGGCGATAGAAGAGTTGATCTTGATGTGGTGAAATATTTAATTGAAGATGACAATGATAAATTCAGTGTAGGTAGCAGGATAAACGAAACGGACTGCTTAGAAGTTGTGCAATTTCTTAACAGGTTGGAAAGTATATTAATTGAACATTTCGAGAAAGAAAAAGAAGTTTCAGAAGAAATATTTGTAACAAAATTCACTTCGACAATAAAGGGGAGAAGCCAAATAACTCGCCAACACTTTATTACTAAAGAATTAAAACCAAGAAAAATCTGTATAAAAAAACTCTTAAAAGAAAATCTTAGTAGTTGGCCCAACGCAAGAAAGAAATTCTCTTTCATTAAAAGACTCATCAAAGAGTAACCTTACCTTTAGCTGTTTGTCTGCTGACAATTAATTGATGACCAGCCAACTTAAATTTTATAAAAATCTTTTTGATTTAAAAATCTTTTATTTACAAAGATTTTCCTAACCATAAGACGAATATAAATTTTTTTTACGTTGGCATGCAGTTTGTGATATAACTATAGTAATTCACTTTTTTAACTTCAAGTGGGTGCTATGATGAATCTTGTTAGAATATTAATAATTGTTTGTCAGATAATTTTTCCTGGGTTTGTATCCTTTGACCTATTTAATATTTTTTATGATCTTTATGGTATAATCCCGGCATTACAGTTTACTCTATGTTATCTCTTTTATTGTTTGTTTCATATTTTATTGAAGGAAAAATTACCCCCATACAAGAAAAATTTTATTGTAATATCAAAGATCATTTTTCTTTTAGTCCTTATGTCAAATGCATATTTTGTTTTTGGATTGAGTGTCCGATTTACGATATTCTCTATAATGTTAATAATGGTAGAGATGGTCATATATATATCTGATAATGGTACCAGATAGGGAACACAAGAAGTATTATATGGATGTTAGATTGATATTAGGGGGTTTTTGCTTTTTAGAATTTTCAACTCCAGCGTAGATTCTATTCCTCCTCAGGATTCTTACCTCAAAAAATGTTAAATTGAATGCAAAATTATTATGATTGAAGCAGAATGCAGCTTTGTGTCTTCGAAGATAAAAGAGCTTCTAATTTTCTACCGTTAACATATTCAAGACCTGTATACGATTTAATTTGCGGGTACACGTCCTTAAAGAATAAAATTTTCAGATTATTCCCGTCTGCAAAACATTCACTTCATTGCAGAGCTTACTTAGAAAAAGTTACTGCTCTGAATAATCCGGGAATTTTAGTTAACACTATTGAAGGGGATGAATGTATATTTGTTAATGGCAGAGTTGCTGCAGGTGACGGTCTCATTAAAATCTTTTCTAAGAAGAAAAAAGAAAATGTCGTTTATATTTCCGGGGATACGGTTATTGCGGCATATCTTTCCGGTTCACATTTAAGCTCTTTTAAGAAGAGCATTGGCGAATATATCGATCTTGAAAACTTCGATGGAATCCGTACTGAAGCCGTTGAAATAAAAATCTTTAATTATATATGGGACTTAATTAATTATAACGGCGAAGAACTAAGTAAAGAATTTCAAATTCAGATGGACAAAAAGAAAAGAAAAAACCAGAAGAGAATTACAGGTAAACTTTTCGACGGCGTTCATCTTATAGAGAAAAAAGAAATTATAATTGAAAAAGATGCTGTTGTAAAACCGGGAGTTGTTATCGATGCTTCCAAAGGTCCCGTTTTTATTGATAAGAATGTAGAGATATTTCCTAATGCAGTTATTGAAGGTCCGGTTTATATCGGTGAATCTTCTAAGATAAAAAGTACCGCAACAATTTATGAAAATGTAAGCATCGGGAAAGTTTGTAAAATTGGCGGAGAGGTTGAGGGTTCGATAATAATGCCTTACAGCAATAAGCAGCATGCGGGATTTTTAGGTCATGCATACCTGGGAAGCTGGGTTAATCTTGGTGCGGATACGAACAACAGCGACTTAAAAAATAATTACGGCATGGTTAAAGCTTTTATAAACGGCAAAATGGTTGATAGCAAATCACAGTTTTTAGGATTGATGATGGGAGACCACTCAAAAACTGCTATAAACACTATGTTCAATACCGGGACTGTAGCAGGTTTTTCATGCAATATATTTGGTACCGGCTTTCCCGGCAAGTTTATTCCTTCGTTTACATGGGGCGGTGCGGGCGAATCCAAAGTTTATGATGTTGATAAAGGTATTGACACTGCCCAAAAAGTAATGTCGAGAAGAGGTATAACAATGAACGAAGAAGAAATAAAACTTTTTCGTAAAATATTTGAGTTAACACAACAAGAAAGAAATAACGCAATAACAGCTTGATTATATGGCTCAACTTGAAGAACACAAAATTAAAGATCTTTATGAAGGGGTCCGCGGATTATCAGTTAAGATTTTAAACAGGATTGAAAGAACAGACAGTTATCTCGATAAACTTCTCGACCATGAGATGAGGAATCCCGAGTTAGGCGGACCTGATAAAGCTTTACTTTATGAAATTGTTCATGGTGTGATAAGATGGATGGGGCGGCTTGATTGGATACTTAATGGTTTTTACAAAGGGCAATTTTCCAAAGCGATTCCCAATCTTAAAAATGGGCTACGTGTTGCACTTTACCAGATACTCTTTCTGGACAGAGTTCCTGATTATGCCGTAGTCAATGAAGCAGTCGAATTTGTAAAAAAGCTGCAGGGACAAAAACCAGCCGATCTTACGAATGCAATCTTAAGAAACATAGTAAAAAATAAAAACGGGATTCGTTACCCGGACCCACAGGAAGATTTGGTTGGTTATTTAAGCGCTTATTATTCTCATCCTTCCTGGATGGTTAAAAGATATGTTAAACGTTTTGGCAGAG
>MGZZ01000096.1:0-7336 GCA_001802795.1 Ignavibacteria bacterium GWC2_36_12
TAATGGGGAAAGGGAATATTCCTTTAAAACGGGGCTGGTCGGCATTAAATATTCTTCCCTGTTAAGCAGTGACGCTCAATTAAAATTTTCTGCCGCACGTTACAGCACAATAGAAAACGAATATTCAAATATTTATTCGGAATATTATTATTTGCCCGACGCTGAAGATAATTCCAACAAAGAATTTGTAAAATCGGCAAACGAAAATGTTGATAACAACCTTAATCTTACAAGTTATGAGTTTATTCCCGGGCTGAAATTAAAAAAGGACAATCATCTTTTTACAGCGGGATTAAATATTCGCTTAACGGATCTGGAAAATAAAGTAGATGAATCCTTTTCTCAAAACAGCGATTCTTTATTATATGATCTTCCCTTCGACAGGTTTATTAATGAAAACTTTAAGCTGAACTCTTATTCCGCATTCCTGCAGGATGAGTTCAAGCTTTCTGAAGGTTTGTTTATAAATGTGGGAATCAGAAGTAATTATTATGAATACAATAAAGAATTTTTATTCAATCCCAGGACAACAATAACCTATATCCATTCACCAATTCATAATTTCACATTTAGCTGGGGATATTATTATCAGCCCCCGTATTATTCTGAGCTAAGAAATAAAGAAGTTAGTTCCGGCTCAAAGTTAAAAGCGCAAAGATCAATTCATTATGCGGCAGGATGGGAATATCAATTTAAAGAAAAACTAAAACTTAACGTTGAAGCCTATTATAAAGATCTTGATAATCTGATTCCATACTATATCGACAGGGAGAAAACGGAATATTTAAATGGAAACAGCAACGAGGGATTTGCTTATGGATTAGATTTAATGGTGCAGGGAGAGATTATCGAAGGATTGAACAGCTGGCTTGGTTACGGGTATCTTAATACACAGGAAAGAACCCGGTTGTCTGATGGAACACATACTGCTTACCGCCGGCGTCTTCCCGATCAAACACATACATTGCAGGTTTTCTTGCAGGATAAAATAAGAAAGCATCCAAACTGGCAGGTACATTCCCGTTTGTTATTTGGAAGCGGATTTTTATATAATTGGAGAGAGGTTGTTACAGATACCGAAACAGGAAGAAAATATTTAGAAGTATCGGTAGATAAACTGCAGGAATTCTTTATCTATTTTCGTGTTGATATGGGATTATCAGCAAATTTTGATATTAGTGATTCTCAAAACCTTGTTGTTGTGCTGGAAGTATTAAATCTTTTCGATCATAACAATTATGGCGGATACCGTTTTGTACAGGTATCATCCGAAGACCCGAACGGAAAAAATACTCCTACAACTTTCGCCATTCCACAAATTTTGAGTAAGAGATTTTTTAACCTTGGGTTGGAATTGAAGTTTTAGTGAACTGAATAAGTCACTTTAGGTGCTCTAAAATTTCAATATTGAACCTCATTTTTCCTAATATAAAGCTACACTTTTTTGTAACTTTTACAGGTTTTTTGTGGAAAATCTTACCAATAATATCATATAAGAAAACTTCAAGTTTCCCCCCATTCAATGAGAAATATTATCCCAAAGTGGCACAGGTATTGGGATAAAGTAAGGTCTGCTAAATAATTATTTGTGGGAAATGAGAAAAAGTCCTTTATGAGCCTCTTTATTTTCCCTGTTGATCAGCCAATTTTGCCTGGTAAAAAGGCAAATGTTAAACAAGTCGTAAAAGATTGGGGGACATAACGATGATAATTGATGAGTTTGTGATTAGGTGTAGAGGTGATGATTTTATGAATAGACTTTGTGAAATCCGGTTTTATAATGATTTAACATCGGAAAAAATTGTAAGCTTAATTTATTTTCCGGTATTCCTTCCTGGAAAAGTCAAACCCGATTTTTCAGAATTTGGTTTAAGTATTCAAATGGGGGCATTTATATATTCTTTATTTTTGGATTTTTTAAGAATTCATATCCAGAAAGAAAATACATCTCTTCTTCTTTTCCCCGCCATTGTAAAAAAATATATTAATTCCAGAGATGATTTGGGAGCAGAATGAATCTCAAATCTTTATTAAAAATAATTATTACTTACTCTCTCCTGATAATTGATTTATACTCACAGGGAGATGAATTCCAGTTCACACATATTACCTCGGAAGATGGACTTTCCGTAAACGGTGTTACAAAAATCCTTCAGGACAGCAGAGGTTTTTTATGGTTTGGAACATATAATGGATTACATAGATACGACGGCTACAATTTTAAGATTTACCTTCCTGACCCATCAAATCCCAGGAGTATTTCCAGTCACTCAATTATATCTCTTTATGAAGACCATAAAGGTGATATCTGGATAGGAACATCAGACGGTTTAAACAGGTTCGATTGGAAAACAGAACAGTTTTACAAATATAAAAATGACCCGAAAGATTCGAATAGTTTAAGTCATAACTATGTTTACTCTGTTTTTGAAGATAAATCACATACGTTGTGGGTGGGGACATTGGTCGGGCTAAGCAGGTATGATAAGGAAAAAGATAACTTTTCTATTACAAAGGATATATATATAGAATTAGCCGGAAGAGAAAATAGTTCTGTTACTTGTATTAATGAAGACTCTAAAGGTAAAATTTGGTTGGGCACCTGGAACGGATTAATTAATATTCAAAAAGATGGAAAGTTAATTAAACAATTTCTCCCTGACGAAAAAAACCTTAGGACAACCGGGCACAGAGAAATAACCGCTGTTTATGAGGATAATTCAAATAACATTTGGATAGGCACTAATGGAAAAGGTCTTGAGATGTATAATCCCAGGACCGGAATCTTTACCCGGTACCGTACAAAACCAAACGACCCCAATTCTATTTCTAATGACTATGTAAATACAATCTACCAGGATAAATTAAACAATCTCTGGATAGGAACTAAGAACGGCTTAAATAAGTTTGATCGGAAGGAAAATAAATTTATAAGAATTTTTCATAGCCAGCTCAAATCTTACAGTCTCATAAATAATGATGTACTTTGCATAGCCGAAGACAAAACAGGTATAATTTGGATAGGAACCGCAGGGGGCATAAGCAAACGATATCAGGTAATTAATAATTTTAAGAATTTTCAAAAGGACGAACCGCATTCGGAAAGAAGCCTTAGTGAAGAGCGGGTGAACTATTTATACATGGATCGAAAAGATAATCTATGGGTTTGTACAAAAGAGGGGCTCGATAAAATTACAGAGGGTGGCAAAGGCATAATTCATTATTATAATAACCCGGGGAACAATAATAGTTTAAGTAACAATTATATAAAAACAGTCTTTGAAGATCACCTTGGAATAATATGGATAGGAACTGACGGCGGTGGACTAAATAAGTTCGATCCCGCAACCGGTGAATTTAAAATTTATAAGTATAGTGCAGGTAATCAACATTCTCTAAGCAATGATGGAGTAACTTCCATTTTTGAAGACAGTAATAATAATCTTTGGGTCGGAACCTATTGGGGACTCAATCGCTTTGAAAGGAAGACCGAGAGATTTTTTTGGTATTTAGCCGAACCTCCAAAGTCTAATGGTTTGTTTAACCATCTTATATGGGTCATCTGTGAAGACAGCAAAGGAATGATGTGGCTTGGAACAGATGGTGGCGGCGTAAGCATGTTCAGTCCTAAGACAGGGATATTCACAAATTTTGTGGCTGACTCTTCAAATACAAATCATATAAGCGGCAATATTGTAATTTCAATACTTGAATCTTATGATGGAATCATGTGGTTTGGAACTCACGAAGGCTTAAACAGCTATGATAGGAAAACCGGAAAGTTTACATTGTACGATGAAGATAATGGGATATTGAGCCCGATAATAAATAGTATTGAAGAAGATAATAATGGTAATCTCTGGATTGGAACAGATAAAAGTCTTACAAAATTTGACAGGCAAAACAAAAACTTTATTAACTATACCCGTAGAAACGGTTTAATAGGTGTTGAATTTTCTCCGGCTGCTTCTCTTAAATCTAAAGAGGGGAAGCTCTTTTTTGGATGCAGTAAAGGCTTAATATTTTTTAACCCGGACAGCGTAAAGGATGAACTTTTTGTTGCACCGGTTGTAATAACAGATTTTAAAATTTATAATCAATCAACACCTATTTCTTCCGATGGAATTTTAACAGAATCGATAGTTGATGCAAAAATTCTAGAAATACCTTTTGGTAACGATGTAATTACATTTGACTTTGCTCTTCTCGATTATTTCAATGTAAAAGAAAATAAATTTTCTTATAAGCTTGTTGGGTTTGATAATGAATGGAATGATATAGGAAGCAGGAACAACGCAACATATACAAATTTATCTCCGGGGGAATATACCTTTCTTGTTAAAGCATCCAGCGAAGGAGTAAAGAGCGAAAAAGAAGCGTCTCTCGAAATAATAATCATTCCTGCCTTCTATCAAACATGGTGGTTTAAAGTATTGGCAGGACTTGGTATTTCCTTTATCATTATTATGATCTTTAGTGGAAAAACCAGGAAAATAACGAAGCAAAATAAAATTCTTGAGAAGAAGGTAACTGAGCGTACTAAAGATCTTGATAAAAATATAAAAGAACTGAGTCAGGAAATTATTGAAAGGAAAAAAGCCGAGGAGAAAGTCCAGGCTTCACTTAAGGAGAAGGAAGTTTTACTAAAAGAAATTCATCACCGGGTAAAAAATAATCTCCAGGTTATTTCAAGCTTGCTTTATCTCAACTCGAAGAAAATAAAAGATAAAGATGCGCTGGGTATGTTTAAGGAAAGTCAGAATAGGGTAAAGTCGATAGCGCTTGTTCACGAAAGACTTTATCAATCAAAAGACCTGGGTAAAATCGATTTCATAGATTACGTGCAAAAGCTGACAAGTGATCTTTTCAGATCTTATGCTGTAAACCCGGAAGTAATAAAACTTGAAAATAATATTGAAAATATCCCGATAAGTATAGATACTGCAGTTCCCTGCGGACTAATAATAAATGAGCTAATCTCGAACGCACTTAAATATGCATTCCCCGCTTATGAAGAGCAGAATAAAAAAGGTTTAATAAATGTCTGTCTCCATTGTAATGGAAATGACGAGTTAATCCTTACAGTGAATGACAATGGTATCGGTCTGCCCCGGGAATTTAATGATAAGAAAAAGCTTTCCCTTGGTTTGCAACTGGTTGATACATTAATTGCACAGCTTGAAGGAAGCTTAGAGCTTGATTTGAGTTCGGGAACTGCGTACAAAATTAAATTTAAGATATGAAAACTTTAACAGTTATGAAAAAAACCAGCTTTGTTTGTTTTCTTCATTCTTTTATGAAAACCGGATTTAATTTTAGAGTTACTCTAATAACTATAACAGTATTACTCACCTTTCCTGTAAGTTTATATGCACAGCCGGAAGAAGAAATACAATTTACGCACTACACCTCTGAAGATGGGCTTTCATTAAATGTTGTTACCGAAATTCTGCAGGACAGCCGTGGCTTTTTATGGTTCGGTACTTATAATGGTTTGAACAGGTACGATGGTTATAACTTTAAGATATTCCTGCCCGAATCTTCTAACCCGCAAAGCATTTCCAACCACTCTATATGGTCTTTATATGAAGATAGTAAGGGTTATTTATGGATAGGCACTCTGGACGGACTTAACAGGTATGATTGGAGGACAGAAGAATTTCACAGGTATAAAAATAATCCGGAAGACAGAAACAGTTTAAGTGATAATTTAGTTTATTCAATCTATGAAGATAGATCAGGTATTTTATGGATTGGTACAGATAACGGGTTAAATAAATACAACCGGGAAAAAGACAATTTTACTTTAGTTAAAGAAGCCAGCAAGGAAAATAATGTCAATGCGCTTAATAGTTTTATTTGTATCGAAGAAGATTATAAGGGAAATACCTGGCTTGGAACGTGGCAAGGATTATCCTGCCTGCTAAAAGATGGGAGTGTTTTACATAAATCCCTGCCCAAACATAAAAGTGTTAAAACACTATTTTACAACGAAATTAATGTTATTAGAGAAGATCATGAGAAAAACTTGTGGATCGGCACCAATGGTAAAGGTCTTTATAAATACGATCCTAGAGAAGATAGCTTTACAAACTATTCAACAACACCAGGGAATCGCTACAGCATTTCTGATAACAACGTAAACACAATTTTCCAGGATAAGTTAAATAACCTCTGGATTGGAACTAATAATGGTTTGAATAAATTCGATTGGAAGACAAACAGGTTTATTAGAATCTTTAATGATCCCCTTAAACCTTTAAGCATAAGTAGTAACGAGATACTTTCGTTAAATGAGGATAAAACAGGTATTATCTGGATTGGGTCTGCAGGAGGTGTAAGTAAATTAAATCAGGCAAACTCTAAGTTTAATTATTATGAAGCAAACAATAGTAAGGCGGGCTTGAGTAATAATTATGTTAACTCAATATTTAAAAATAAAAGAGGCGATCTCTGGGTTGGGACAAGAAAAGGATTAAATAAAATAATACATAACGACAGCGGACAAAGCCAAATTACATGGTATCTTAATGATCTTACAAACACAAACAGTATTAATGATAATTATGTATGGTCGGTTATTGAAGATCACCTGGGTTATGTGTGGATAGGAACTGACGGCGGAGGGTTAAACAGGTATAATCCTGTAACCGGGGAATTTAAAGTATTTAAACCCGATGTAAATGACCCGGAATCTATAAGTAATAATGGCGTTATTTCTCTTTGTGAAGATCGCAATGGTAATATTTGGGCTGGAACCTGGTGGGGATTTAATCTTTATGACAGAAAAAGAGAAAAATTCTTAAAGTATACCGATAAGTTTGAACATAACGTTATCTGGGTTATTTACGAAGACTCAAAAGGAATGTTATGGTTCGGTTCAGACGGCAGCGGTGTAAGTATGTATAATCCTGAGTCGGGTGCTTTCACTAATTTTAGTAATGAATCTGAGAATCTGTCCATACAAGCCGACCAAACAAACTCTTCCCAGGCGACTGAAAATAGTATTAGCGGAAACAGGGTAATAACTATTTTCGAATCCCGCGATGGAATTATGTGGTTTGGAACAATGAATGGGTTAAATGGTTATGATCGAACAACAGGTAAGTTTACAGTCTACAATAAAGAAAACGGT
This sequence comes from Ignavibacteria bacterium GWC2_36_12, assembly GCA_001802795.1. Lineage (GTDB taxonomy): Bacteria > Bacteroidota > Ignavibacteria > Ignavibacteriales > Ignavibacteriaceae > RBG-16-34-14. The sequence goes on from MGZZ01000096.1 coordinate 7,136, forward strand.
CTGCCGAGCATCTTTATAAATGGTATCCTGGAAGATGACAAAGGTTATTTGTGGATAAGTACCGACAAAGGCATATCTAAACTTAACAGGAAAACCGGGTCATTCATTAACTATAATAAAAGAAATGGTCTTAAGAATTTAGAATATTCTCCCAGGGCTGCAATAGAAGCAGACAACGGTGATTTTATTTTTGGTTGTAAA
>MGZZ01000096.1:7390-38489 GCA_001802795.1 Ignavibacteria bacterium GWC2_36_12
CCGGTTGTCTTTACGGATTTTAAAATTTATAACCAATCGGTTTCTATTTCTAACGATGGAATACTGAAAGAATCAATAACGGGGACAAAAAGTATTAGCATTCCCGGTGGAAACGATGTTGTCACGATTGAGTTTGCACTCCTGGATTATTACAGTACAAAGGATAATAAATTTTTATACAAGCTTGTTGGTTTTGATGCGGCATGGAATGAGGTTGGCGGCAGAAATTCGGCAACATATACTAATTTACCACCGGGGGAATATACATTTCTTGTTAGAGGTTCTAACAGTAATATTCTTGGAAATGCAAAAGAAGCAGCACTTAAAATAATAATTGTTCCTTCGTTTTATCAGACGTTCTGGTTCAAAATAGTTTTGGTGGTCGGTAGCTTAATAATAACTTTTGTCATTATCAATTTTAGAACCCGCACTATGAAGAATAGAAATAAAATTCTTGAAAAATTAGTTGCGGAACACACGAAAGATCTTGATAAAACTATTTTGGAGCTAAACCAGGAAATAGTTGAAAGAATAAAAGCAGAAAATAAAGTACAGGCTTCTCTTGAAGAAAAAGAAACTTTGTTAAAGGAAAAAGAAGTCTTGTTAAAAGAAATTCACCATAGAGTCAAAAACAACCTCCAGGTAATTTCCAGCTTACTCTATCTCAATTCAAAGAAAATAAAAGATAAAAATGCGCTGGCAATGTTTAAGGATAGTCAGAACAGGATTAAATCTATTGCACTTGTTCATGAGAGGCTTTATCAATCTAAAGATCTTGGCAAAATTGATTTTAAAGAATATGTAGTAAAACTTACAAATGATCTCTTCCGTTCTTATGGAGTAAATCAATTTATTATCCGGTTAGATATTAATATAAATAATGTCTTTATAAACATTGATATTGCCGTACACTGTGGATTGATAATTAACGAGTTGATTTCCAATTCGCTCAAGTATGCTTTCCCCGATTATGAAGAAGAGAAAAAGAAGGGTCTTATAAAAATTGATTTTAACAGGAACAAACAAGAAGAATTAGTTCTTGTAGTGTGTGATAATGGCGTAGGTATGCCTGAAGGTTACACCGAAAAGAAAGATTGCTCCTTAGGGTTACAGTTGGTAGATACTTTAGTGGCGCAACTCGAAGGGACTTTAGAGATAGATTTAAGCTCCGGTACATTATATAAAATAAAATTGAACCCGGGTACTTAGATGAAATTTAAATCCAATTATTAAGAGAAGATAATATGTATAAAGCATCGATTCTCATTGTAGAAGATAATTTTATTGTAATGATGGAATTGAAAGACCGTTTAACGGAAATGGGATATGAAATTGCAGATACCGTAGCATCGGGCGAGGAAGCTATAGATAAAGCCCGTTTGTGTCATCCCGATTTAACTATAATGGATATAAGATTAAAAGGGGCAATGGATGGTATAGATGCGGCAGCCAGTATTAAAAAAGAATTTGATATCCCGGTTATTTATTTAACTGCTCACACCGACGAGGACACTCTGCAGCGGGCTAAAATAACTGAGCCTTTCGGATATATAATAAAGCCGTTTGATGAGAGAGAACTTAATTCAACAATTGAAATGGCTTTATACAAACATAAAATGGAGAAAAGGCTAAAAGAAAATGAACATTGGCTATCGACCACATTAAAAAGTATTGGGGATGCTTTGATTGCCACAAACTCCTATGGTATAATAAAACTTATCAACCCTGTTGCAGAGGAAATCACAGGCTGGAAATATCATGAGGCAATAGGATTAAATATTAAAGATGTTTTTGTTGTAAAAGATGATAAGGGGAATTTTCTTGAAAATCCGGTTATTACCTCACTGCAAAGCAATTCTATAGTAGGTGAAACCGATAAAATATTGATTTCGAAAAACGGGGCAGAAACTCCCGTTGATTTTAGTTCGGCACCCATTAAAGATGAAAATGATTTACAGCTCCCGCTTATCGGCATTGTCCTGGTTTTCAGAGATATTACCGAAAGAAAGAAGACGAAGGGCTTAATAGAAAAACAAAAAATATTTCTAAGAGAGATTATCGATACTGATCCCAATTATATTACAGTTAAAAATGCCGAGGGGAAATTTGAATTAACTAATAAAGCTGTTGCCGAAGCTTTGGGTACGACAACGGATGAAATAGTCGGTAAAAGAGATGTTGAATATTTTGCAGGTAAGGAAATAGAGTATCAGCGAAAGCTGGAAGAAGAAGTTTTAAATTCAAGAAAAGAAATATTTGTTCCTGAAGAAAAACTGATAGATTCGAAAGGGAAAGTACACCTCCTTCAGACCTTCAGAAGAGCTATAAATGGTCAGGACGGGCATGAAAAATTAGTTCTTTCTGTAGCTTCAGATATAACGGAATTGAAATTGATTGAGAAAGCTTTGGAAAAAAAAGCCGCGGAGCTTACAGAAATGAATCTTAAATTGAACGAGTCTGAAAAAGAATTAAGAGTTTTAAATGAAAGCAAGGATAAATTTTTCTCAATTATTGCACATGACCTGAGAAGCCCGTTTATGGCACTGCTCGGTCTTTCAAGGCATCTTTTTGATGAAATAGATAATATCGATAAAGAAGAGCTCAGGTCCGTTTCGGAAAACATTTTAAGATCTGCTAACAATACCTTTGACCTTCTCGAAAATCTCTTACAGTGGGCAAAAGTAAAAACAGGAAGAATTAATTATGAACCGGTTGAAATAAATCTTAAAAAGATATTGGATAAAGCAATCTTTCTTTATGAGGACAATGCGGCAAAAAAATCTATATTTATTGCAATTGATGTTGATGATAAAATAAGTGTTTCGGCTGATCCTAATATGGTTGAGGTAATCCTTAGAAATCTCATTTCTAATGCTATCAAGTTCTCGGCAAGGAAGAGTATGATTAATATTTCTTCAGAAAACGGGAAGGATTTTATAAAAATCAATGTTGCCGATACGGGGGTTGGAATAAGTAAAAATAAAATTGATAAAATATTCCAGGTTGGAAGTAATGTTTCGACCCTGGGTACTGAAAATGAGGAAGGATCCGGGCTTGGATTAATTCTTTGCAAAGAATTTGTCGGGATAAATAAAGGTGAAATATCAGTAGAATCCCAAACGGGAAAAGGTTCTACATTCAGTTTTACCTTGCCTAAAAAAATGTAATAAAAATCTAATACTGTTAAGAGTGACTCATGATTAAAATATTAGTAGTAGAAGATGAACTTATAGTTTCAATGGAACTAAAAAGCAGGCTTAATGATCTTGGGTATTCTGTATGTGGCACTGTAGCATCAGGTGAGGAAGCAATAGAACAGGCTAATAAGCAGGAACCCGATATTATTTTAATGGATATTAATATAAAAGGAGCTTATGACGGTGTGCAGGCTGCCGAAATAATAAAATCCGATCATGATATCCCGATTATTTTTATTACTGCCTTTACGGATCCGCAGACTCTTCAGAGAGCAAAAATTACAGAGCCTTATGGGTACATAATAAAACCGTTCGAAGATAGGGATCTTCATACATCTATAGAGATAGCTATTTATAAGCATAATATGGAGAAGAAGCTTAAGAGCAGTGAACGTAGATTAGGCATTACTCTTAAAAGCATTGGTGATGCTGTAATTGCAACAGATAAAAATGGAATTGTAAATTATTTGAACCCCGCCGCTGAAAATTTAATTTGTTATAACATTAAAGAAGCAGTTGGAAAAAGCATTTTTGAAATTCTTCATTTACAGAAACAGAACGACGATACTGACCCTAACTCTACTTTAAAAGATTTAATTCAATCCGGGTTAAAAAAAGATTTTTCCGGCGTTACGGTAATCAGATGTAAAAAAGAAAACGAAAGAATTGTCGAGTCAAATGTTTCATCCATCATAAATGAGAAAGAAAACATCGAGGGTATAGTATTGAGTTTCCGAGATATTACCGAACGGATAAAAATGGAGGAAGAATTAAAAGTAGCTCTGGGCAAGGCAGAAGAATCAAGCAAACTAAAATCTTCATTTCTAAATAATATGAGCCATGAGTTCAGAACTCCTATAGCCGGAATCCTTGGTTCGGCTCAGATTTTTAAAGATGAATCTCCTAACGGGAAGAATAAAGAAATTGCCGAGATGATGATTGTTTCTGCCGGCAGGCTTTTATCCACATTAGACTTAATATTGCAATTTTCCCTGCTCGAATCCGGCAAGATTGAAGCAAGCGTATCTGAGATATATGTTATTGAAATAACAGAAAATTTGGTAAATAAGTACAAAAAATCTATCAGAGAGAAAGGTTTAGAGTTGAAACTAAACCTTGCGGATAAAAATATAACTGCAGTTGTAGATTTAAAGCTTTTAATGCTGGCATTAAATAATATAATAGATAACGCAATTAAATTTACACGCAGAGGTAGGATTACGTTTGAGACGGGTTCCGTAGTTCGCAACAACAGGAAGTGGGCAACTATGAGAATAACGGATACCGGCACTGGCATACCGGAAGATAAGCTGAATATTATTTTTGACGAGTTCAGGCAGGCAAGTGAGGGAACAACCAGAAGTCATGACGGAAATGGTCTTGGGCTTGCAATTGCAAAAAAGATTATCGAACAAATGAATGGATATATTACTGTTGAAAGCCGGCAGGGTAAAGGATCGAAGTTTACTATTTATTTACCTGCGGAGTTGCCCCGTACCGGGAAAGTAAAAAACGGCAAGACCAAAACGGAGCTTAATAAAATACCCTCTTGAGGTCTTTTATCTGGGGGGAAAATATTTTTGAAAGCTAAAACATAAGATTTTATAGATCCCCGCAAGTGAAGACATAACCCGCATATTAATTATATTTGATGGTTCATTTTATGACTATAATTAATAATTACTAAAATGCTCGCCAGGTATTTCCAGTTACATAAATTTTCCGGGTATAATTCTTCCGTACTTCGGCGTAACATATTAATGCACACTATTGATGGTTCATTATTCTTATTTGCAATTAGTTTCATTTCTGTAAGCACCGTTCTTCCCGTCTTTATCCAGAGAATTGGAGGAAATGCAATTGCAATAGGCTCGGTATCCGTGCTTTGGAGCCTGGGATTAAACTTGCCTCAACTCCTTTTTATAAGATTTTTTCACAAGGAAGAAAAAATAAAACCGGCAGTATTAAAAACCGGACTGATGTATCGTTTTCAGTTTCTTGTCATAGCCGTTGTTTGCTTTTTGTTCCTTGGCAACTTAGACGTTTCTGTCTCTGTACCTTTAATGCTGTTTCTAGTTTTTGTTACTTCAGTTGTAGGAAGCACAACGGGACCACCCTGGTTTCATTTCTTTTCCAAAACAACTCCGGTTAAATTAAGAGGAAGGCTTCTTGCGGTCAGGTGGCTGATTGGTTCAGCTCTTGGCTTATTGGGAGGCTACCTTGTTTCTGTTATATTGTCTTCAGTTATATATCCGAACAATTTTGCCCTGCTCTTTTTAATCTGTTTCGTAATTACAATGATATCATTTTATTTCCTAAATCGTATTGAGGAGCCGTTGGAAGAAGCGCCGGGCAGTGTAAAACCCGCTTCATTTAAAGAGATACTGTTAAGGTCAAAAGCAATTTTAAAAGAAAATAATGATTTCAAAAACTTTCTTGTTGCCGATGCTTTGATTTTAATGTCTCTTACTGCTTCTTCTTTTTATGCTGTTTATGCGGTAAGGGAGTTTAATTTACCTACTTCGTATGCCGGAGCTTTTACAATGATTCTAATGGCAGGTCAACTAATTGGAAATTTTATCTTCGGCTACCTGGCAGATTATTCCGGGCATAAAATTAATATACTTATTCTTGCAGCCTGCTCTGCAGCAGCAAGTCTTTGTGCTGTTTTTGCAAACAATATTCTTGCGTACGGAATTGTTTTTTTCTTCACCGGCTGCACTCTCGCTCTGCAGGGAATATCGAGATTGGCATTAGTTGTTGAAATGTGCGGAGAAACAGAAAGACCGATTTATATCGGTCTTCTCAATTCCATCACGGCACCGACAATATTATTTGGGTTAGTAGGTGGACTTTTGATAACAGTTGTTGGTTATGTGCCTGTTTTTCTGATTTACACTTTAATTTCTCTAACTGCAGTTTTCTGGCTTTATAAAAAGGTGAATGAGCCTAGGAAGTTAAAGATTGGGGATGGTTGAATGATTTCACATTAAATGCTCTTTGTTACTGTTTTTATGATTAATTCAATTGAATTTTTGAGTTATATTTACTTTATTGAATTAACATTGTATTGTTAAAAAACGGAGAATTAAATGAAAAACCCATTGATTGAACTTGAGAAATTCGGACAGAGCGTATGGCTCGATAATATTAGCCGCGATTTGCTTGTTAAAGGAGAATTGAAAAAACTACGTGATGAAGACGGATTAAAAGGTGTTACTTCAAATCCTTCTATTTTTCAGAAAGCGATGGCAAGCGGGCACGCTTATGATGACCAGATAAAGGAAATACTTTCCGATAATCCCGATATAAGCGCAGGCGATCTTTTTGAAACACTTGCTGTAAAAGATATCCAGGATGCAACTGATGTTTTAAAATTTGTTTATGATAAAACAGGAGGAGATGATGGATATGTTAGTATTGAAGTTTCGCCGGAGCTTGCTTACGATACCAATGCAACAATTGCCGAAGCAACGAAACTGCATAGTAAAGTCGGCAGACCGAATGTGATGATAAAAATCCCTGCTACACAGGAAGGTCTTCCTGCAATCCGCAAAATGATTTCCGAAGGTGTCTGTATAAATGTAACTCTTATTTTCTCACCGACAGTTTATGAGCAGGTTGTTGATGCTTACATAAGCGGACTTGAAGAGAGAGTTAAAAAGGGAAAATCAATAAAAAACATTGCTTCTGTTGCCAGTTTCTTTATCAGCAGGATCGATACTGCTGTTGATAAGCAGCTTCAGGCAAAGGGAAATAAAGAATTAGAAGGAAAAATTGCAATTGCTAATGCTAAGCTTGTTTTCCGGAAAGCAAAGGAATTGTTTGGCTCGCAACGCTTTAAAGAATTGGAAAAAGTCGGTGCTAAAAAACAAAGGCTGCTTTGGGCAAGCACAAGCACAAAAAATCCGGAATATTCGGATGTTCTTTATGTAGAAGAGTTGATTGGAAAAGATACGGTAAACACTTTGCCTCCTGCAACACTTAATGCATACAGGGATCATGGCAACCCCGCAAACAGAATTGAAACCGATCTCGGCATAGCAGAAGACCAGATGGAAAAAATAGCTAACCTTGGAATTGATTTCGAAGCAGTTACAAGAAAACTTACTGATGACGGGGTTGTTCTCTTCGCAGATTCTTTTAAAGAATTAATTAATGCAATTGAGAAGAAAAAGGGGGAAGTGCTTCAGACAGTTTAGAGAATTCGGTCTTAATTTGTATGGGGATGAAGTGTCACACCGAGCCTGTTGAAGTGTGACATCGGAGAAAAATCGGGCTTCGACCTGCCTTGCCGGCAGGCAAGTTCAGCAAGACATTAACCGTTTAGGATCAGAAAATTGGATACAAAATTTATGACTCGACAATTACGTGTGATCTGTCAATATTTGCCAACCGATGATTAAAATTAAAAGAAGAAATTTTATAAAACGAGGGTTAGCTGTTTTAGTCAGCACTATTCTCCTTCCCCCATTCTTTCTAAATCGCGTTAATTCTTTTGGTAGGGAAAAACTAAGTTCTGCTGATTTTAAGCCTACACCTGAACAGTGGAAAGAAAATGAAATCAACATTGCCTGGATCGGGCATTCCACAATGTTAATTAATTTTTACGGCACAATAATTCTTACCGATCCCGTTTTGTTTGAAAGAATAGGATTATACTTTTTCGGTTTAGTATTCGGACCTAACCGTTACTCTCTCCCCGCCCTTGAATTTGATGAGATTCCCAAACCTGATCTCGTGTTGCTTTCTCATGCACATATGGATCATATGGATTATAAAACTCTTGTTAGCCTTACAGATAAATTTCCCGGGATGATCGATTGCATTACAGCTTACAATACCAGTGATGTTATTTCAGATCTTGAATGGAAATCTTTAAGCGAGCTCGACTGGGGAGAAGAAAAAGAAGTTTTGGGAATAAGATTTAAAGCACTTGAAGTAAAACACTTCGGCTGGAGATTTCCCTGGGAAAAAGACCGTTCTAAAGGATATATGATTGATGGCAGAAGCTATAATGCATATCTTATTGAAAAAAACGGGAAGAGAATTCTTTTCGGCGGAGATATGGCTTTTTCCGATAAACTTGTTAAAGTATTGGGAAAAGCTGTTGATATTGCTTTAATGCCTATCGGGGCTTACAATCCATGGAAATATAATCACTGTAATCCTGAAGAAGCATTAATAATGGCTTCGGAACAAACCGGAGCCGGTTATTTTATTCCTATGCACTGCAATACTTTTAAACAGGGGGTTGAACCAATTGAAGAGCCGCTTACATGGCTTATGAATTCTTCGGGTAAGTATAATCTTAAGGTAGGACTAAAGAATATCGGTTCTACTTTTACCCTTTCCTGATAAGTCTTTCTTACCGGGTAGAATTTTTTTTCTGAAATCACTAACTACCTTAAATAGAAAAACCAACAGTAGCGAAAATAGTATTACGGTAAAAGCAAAGAGTAATGTTGTAGTAATTACTTTCATTTTACTTCGCCTTGCGAAAACAAATTTATATTCAGTAAATACATAAGAACTGTGCCAACTTTCATGTAATTTTAGACAGTGTTTTTTATCTGTTTGTTTAACTCACTTTGAGAAAAAAGTATGAGGGCGGAAACATTTACGTTTTTTCTTATAAGGAGATATTTTTTAATTTTTATTTCCTTTTAACAAGCTATGACAACACAAGATTTAGTAAATGATTTTATAAATGTTACAGTTGAGGTATATAAAGAAACAAAGGAATTTCTAAACTTTTCCTATAACCAGATTAACTGGAGACCTTCAGATAAACAGTGGAGTGTCGGCGAGTGCTTCGAGCATCTTATAAGGACAAACAGTAAATATATTCCCGCTTACCAGGAGTACGCTTTAACAGGTATTAAAAATAAACCCGAAACTTTCAGGCATACCATTATTGGAAAAATGCTTATAAACTCTATGAAACCGGAAAATAAAAGAAAAACTAAAACTCCCGGCGCATTCAATCCTTTTGGGAGTGTTATTAAAGAAAATATTGTTAAAGATTTCCTGCATCAGAATAATGAAGTAGTTGATTTGATTAACAGGATAGACAAGTCAAAGCTGAAAGAGAAAATCAGGTCGCCGTTTAGAAAATATATTAAATATAATGTTGGAGACAGCCTGATGATTATTGCTTATCACAGTTTGAGACATTTGCAGCAGGCGAAAAAAGTAACTCAAAGTGCCGGATTCCCTTCAGCTTAATGAGTTTTGTACACCGGATTGAGCTTTCAAGCCGTTTATCAATTACTAATTGACATCCATATTGATTTGAGGTAATTTTTGTTTGTATGATTGAAAGACTGAAAATATTTATGCTGGCTTTCCCGCTTGAAGGCTATATCTGGATGACCTCTCTTATTTTTTTAGCCCTGATCAATGCAGATTCCACTCACTTTACGGTTTGTCCTTTTCATAACCTGGGAATTGATTTTTGTCCCGGATGCGGCTTGGGAAGATCGATACATTATTTTATGAATTTTCAATTCACAAAGTCTTTTAATGTACATCCTCTCGGAGGAGTTGCTTTTATAATTCTTCTTTACAGAGTATTTACTCTGGTGAAGAAAAGTATAGAATATTCCGGAGAAAAGTTTTCTTATTAAAAAGGAGTTATTATGTTGAACCTTTTACAACTTTTGCCAAATGCAGAAAACGAGGAACTATCTTATATACAGGGGCTGGTTAAAAATCTGAGTGATGAACAGGTACGGCAGTTCGCTGTAATTTATAGCTCGAGAAGAAAAGATCCTCAAATGATACTTTTGCTTACCCTTGTAGGATTTCTCGGTGTTGCAGGAATCCAGAGATTTATCATTGACCAGATCGGGATGGGATTGCTTTATGTTTTTACCGGGGGTTTATGTTTAATAGGAACTATAGTGGATCTGATTAATTACAAAAGCCTCGCTTTTGAGTTTAACCAGAAAGTTGCACGCCAGGTTGCAGGAATGGTTGCCGCCTCAACGTAAAAAGGAAGTTTTATATTAGTCCGTTTGGTTGTAAGAAGTAATTGGATTTAAATTCTTTTTTATTGCCAAGGGGGGAATATTTTCTTAGAAGTCTATTTTCTATCTATTAAAATAGGGATATAATTTTCTCTCCTAAAAGTTATAAAATTGTGATAACTTCCTTCCCCCTTTTTAATAAGCTTAAATAGATAAATTCAGAGGTAAAGTGAAATTTTCCCGGTTAAATATCGTATTAGTTTTATTAGTTATTCAGCAGTCTCTTTATTCGCAGGATAAAGTAAATTTTTCAGTTTCAACTATTGATAACAGGGAGATAGAACTTTCCGAGCTTTATAACAAAGGTCCTTTACTAGTAAATTTTTGGGCATTATGGTGTGAACCTTGCAAAGTTGAAATGAGAGTTTTGAAGAAGCTGTATGAAAAGTACAAAGATAAAGGATTTATGATAGTAGGAATTAACCAGGATTCTCCCAAAAGTGTTTCAAAAGTAAGATCATATATCTCATCACAGAAAATAAATTTCCCCGTTGCGCTTGATCCTAATAACCAGTACCTGCAGAAACTCAATGGTCAGTCGATTCCCTATTCATTATTATTTAATGGAGAAGGGGAAATTGTCTACAAAAGTGTCGGCTACCTTCCCGGCGATGAAATCAAGCTTGAAAAAGAGATTCAAAAATTGCTTGTGGGAAAGTAGTGATTAAAAACAAAATATTTTTTTGCTTAATGATATTGCTCATTAATAAAAATATTATTGCACAAGACGTAGTTCCTTCTGTTTCCAACATATTAAGATACGGAGACGGGGAGAGAATATTTGGAAGCATTAAGCTGAAGCACAGGTATTTTGAAAACTTGACAGATGTAAGGCTTTCACTTCTTCAATCATTTACAGTTGGTTTCCGATTGCTTTATGATGATCCTCCCGAAGTAGGAGAAACGTTTCGGGGTATCAGCAGAAGATTTATCGAGTTTAACAAGGACGATATTTACCTGCGTGCCGGTAATTCCTCAGCTTTGTTTGGGAGAGGGCTTGCATTAAATCTTTTTGAAGACCGTGGACTTGCTTACGATACATGGATGGATGGGGTAAAGTTTAAATATAGCCCTGAATTTTTTAATGTCTCATTATTGGGTGGAACAATAGATTTCAGGGATTCCGTAAATATTGTAAGGCATGAAACATATAAAATCCGTGGGGGGAGTTTTGAAGTGCCGCTGGATGAAATATTATTTGGCTTTACCTATATATATGCGGAAGGTAATATTCCGCAGGGAGAAGTAACTTCAGCTATTCCGCCAAAAAATATTAAAGCAGAAATTCCGGAATTTTATTTTTCTTTGAATCTTGATGAACTTTCTCTCTATCTGGATTGGTCGAGAAAATGGGTAAATGTAACGGAAGATAAAACAACTTCCACTGGCTGGGGTTTGTACGGGGCAGTTTCTTACTTAGGTGATGGTTTCGGTATAACTTTGGATTACAAGAATTATAGTTTTGATATTCTCGACCCTTATGGGAGATATGATCTCTCGCGTGCAACAAGGATGCTTCCGTTTCAAAATCCACCCATTGTTCAGAAAGAACATTCTTATACTCTGCTTACCAGGGCTCTTCATGAAGTTGATTTTAATGATGAAGTCGGTTTCCAGGTGGATGCGTTTTATTCTTTAGATGAAAATACTACTTTGAATTTTAACACCGGTTTTTCCAGCATCCATAACAGGTATCAATTAAATAAAGACGGTTTTACCTTCAGCGAGATAGTAAGAGATGGAAATTTTATTCCAACTTTCGAAAAGGAATTTTTTCCTTATTATGAATTATTTATTGAGGGAGAACATTACTATGATATCTCCTCGGCGATAAGGCTTGCTGCCGCATTCAGAGAAAAAACTTTTTTCAATGAATTCTCGTTAGACAAAAGCAGCATAGTTACGAATTCATTTGTAATTCCATTGCAGGTTCAGCATGTTTTTTCAGAGAACTATAGCTTAACATTCCAATCGGAACATGAGTGGGTAAGTGAAACGTTTAACCAAACAGAAGATAAATTTTTTAATCACTTGATTACGATTATTAATTCCTTTTATTCTACCCTGACCGCAAGTATTCGTTACGAATATACAACAAGCAACAATGATGTTTCCGGGCGGCGTAACTGGATATCTGGTGAACTCGGCTACCGCCTTATGCAGTCACACGTTATCACTCTCTCATTTGGAATAGAGAGAGGTGGACTTATTTGTTCGAATGGTGTATGCAGATATATTCAGCCTTTTGAAGGATTCAGGTTAAATATTCTTAGTCAAATATGAAACAACAAGGAGGAAAAATGAAAACGATTATGAAAATATTTATTAGTGCAGTTTTATTCTCTACATTAGTTTTAGCACAGGAGGAAAAAAATGTTTTAGTGGAAGTTTTTACAAATTCTCATTGTCCCGTTTGTCCGCCGGCTCATAATGCTTTAGATTCATACGATCAAAACAGCGAGAATGCAGATAAAATAAATTACATTTTTTATCATATGGTTTATCCATATCCCAGCGACCCACTTTACCAGTATAATAAGTCCGATTCTGATGGCAGAAATGTTTATTATAATCCATCCGGTTCTACCCCCATAGCTTTTTTTGACGGAGTCAAGCAGGCAAATAATTATAGTTCCTGGAGTTCTCTACTTGACGCACTAACTTCTGAAGAGAGTCCATTCAGGATTACACTTACGGGTACTCAAGGTGATAACTATATGGATATTAAAGCCGAAGTGCAGCAAAGCGGCAGCACCGCAGAAAATAATTTGGTAATTAATTTTGTCCTTGTAGAGAATGTTAATTACCAGGGAAGCAATAGCATAGCTTATCATAAAAATGTTATGAGAAAAATGGTTGCTTCACCAGCTGGAGAAGCTTTTTCAATTGCAATGGGGGAAATAAAACAAGTGGATAAAACCATCGGCATTGACGAGGAGTTGATTCCCGATAACCTGGGAGTTGTAGTTTTTATTCAAAGCTCATCATCAAAGGCTGTATATCAATCCGGGTATATTTCGTATGCTGATCTTTCTTTGACCACAGGCACTGAGCCGACTTACGGAATTCCGTCTGAATATTCTCTTGAACAGAATTATCCGAATCCCTTTAACCCATCAACAAAAATTAAATACTATTTGCCCGAAGAAGCATTTGTTAAGTTAAAAGTTTATAATCTCCTTGGTAAAGAAATATCGACAATTGTTGAAAAAAATCAACAGACGGGTTTTTATGAATATACTTTTAATGCAGGAGATCTTTCATCCGGGATTTATTTTTATAAATTAAGTGCAGTGAACTTTGCAGGCAAAGAAACAGTTCAGACAAGAAAGATGACATTAATCAGGTAGTTAGTAGAGCTCTATTCTTTATTCGCAATTCTGATCCGGAAACCAGCTAATTTTAAAGCCTCCCCAGTTTTTATGTGTACTTGACTTTAAATTTAAGGTCACTTAAATTTAACCCACAAAGTGACTTAAAATATGCAGAATATATCAAAAGAAGATTATTTAAGTGCCATTTATAAGCATCGTGAGATTGATGGTACAATAAAAGCAAACCAGATTGCAGAAAAACTTTCTATATCCAATGCTGCGGTAACAGATATGTTAAAGAAGCTGGCTAACGATGGTTTCGTTGATTATCGGCGCTATAAAGGAATTAAGCTTACAAACAATGGTGAAGAATACGCAAAGAATATGGTAAGAAGACATAGAATCTGGGAAGTATTTTTGCACCAAATTGTTGGGATGCCATGGGATAAGGTTCACGAAGAAGCCCACAACCTTGAGCATGGTGCTTCTAATGAATTGATAAACAGGATGGAAGAGATGCTGGATTTTCCTGCTTTCGATCCGCACGGCGATCCTATTCCATCTAAAGAAGGTATTGTCCCGAAGCAGAAAAAAAATATACCACTCGGCTTACTTAAAGAAAAAGGGAAAGTAAAAGTTGTAAGAGTTAATGACTTTGATGAAGGATTCCTTAATTATCTTTCAAAAATCGGAATTGAACTCGATAAAGAGATTCAGGTAAAAGAAATTCTGGAATTTGATCATTCTATACTTATTGAAGTTAATGGGAAAGAAACAAATATAAGCAGCACAATAGCTGCAAACATCTTTGTCGAAGAGAAGAAAGTTTAGAGAATTCATGGAGAAAATAAAAAATGATTGATCCGTTATTAGCTTTACTGGTTGCATTTGCTGTGTTTGGAATATTTGCCGTGTTGTTCTGGCCAGGCAAAGGAATTTATGCTGCTTATAAAAAGGCGAAGCGAAATACCTCGAGAGTATTAATAGAAGATACATTAAAACACCTTTATGATTACGAGGAAAGAAATGTACATTCAACTCTCCGGAGTATTGCAGGACATTTATCTGTTAGTAGTGATGATGCAACAAAACTCGTACAAAAACTGCAATCGATGGGTTTAGTTGAATCGGGGCAAGATGGGATTCAACTAACATCCCAGGGACGCTCGTATGCTTTAAGAGTAATAAGAATTCATCGCTTGTGGGAAAGATATCTTGCTGATGAAACAAGCGTTAAAGAAACCGAATGGCATCTTGAAGCGGAAGAGAAAGAACACAATATCTCGATTGAAGAAGCTGAAACTCTTGCAGCCCAAATGGGGAATCCTGTTTTCGATCCCCATGGTGACCCGATTCCAACTAAAGAAGGTGAAATTCCGAAAAGGAAGGATATTTCCCTTTCCGGATTGCGAAGCGGGGAGTTTGGAAGAATTACTCACATTGAGGATGAACCACAGGCAATTTATATACAGTTGGTTGCGCAGGGGCTCTATCCCGGTATGCAGGTAAGAATTATGGATGTCGGAAAGAACAGAATAAAATTTGAAGTGAACGGCGAAGAGTGCATACTTGCACCTTTGTTTGCTGCCAATGTTCATGTTGTTCCGTTGCTGAAACAGGAAGATATTACGAGTGAGTTTAAATCACTTAGTTCTTTAAGAAAAGGGGAGAAGGCAGTCGTAGCTGGAATATCAAAAGCTTGCCGTGGACCGCAAAGAAGAAGATTGATGGATCTTGGTATTGTGCCCGGAACTGTTGTTACGGTTGAACTTGAGAGCATCGGTCGCGATCCTGTTGCATATAACATTAAAGGGGCAACTATTGCCATAAGAAAAAAGAATGCCGACCAGATTTACATTCACCCCAAAGTTGGTGAGCCCCGGGCTTATAAGGAATTTTCTCAGGAGGAATTAAACTGATGATCGATCAAAGCAAATGTGAAGCTTGTCCCGTTCATAACACAGGAAACCTTAAGAGACTCGGAATCAACATGGACAAATTTGATTTTGTAGTTGCACTTGCCGGAAATCCGAATACCGGGAAAAGCACTGTATTCAATAATCTTACTGGATTAAAACAGCATACAGGCAACTGGCCCGGTAAAACTGTAACTCGTGCGGAAGGTGGATTCGAGTTCAATAATAGCAGGTATAAATTGATTGATTTGCCCGGCACCTATTCCCTGCTTTCAACAAGTACTGATGAAGAGATTGCGAGAGATTTTATTTTATTCGGACAGCCGGATGTAACTATTGTTGTTGTTGATGCAACACGACTTGAAAGGAATCTTAATCTTGTACTGCAGGTTCTTGAAATAACAGAACGTGCAATTGTTTGCCTTAATTTAATGGATGAAGCAAGAAGAAGATATATTGAAATTGATGAGCGGACTCTTTCAAGGGATCTCGGTATCCCTGTTATTCCAACAGAAGCAAGACAGGGAATTGGGATTCCAAATCTTCTAACTGCTATTGATGAAGTTGTAAACGGAAAATTTATCTGCAAACCGTATCGGATTACAGGTACTTCAAAAGGATTAGCAAAAGCAGTGGAATATATTACAGAAAAAATTAAACGGCAGTTCCCATTGCTTCCTAATGCACGTTGGGTTGCACTTCGTCTTCTTGAAGGTGATCAGAAAATTATTGATGCTATTCGTTCCGGTGAAATATCGGGAATTGCAAAAAGAAATTCTGTGGAAGAAAATTTTGCAGCAGTATAACTATTGAGAAATTAATATGACAAAAATTCAATTAAATGAAAAAGAAAAACTTATTGCTTCTGCAAATACTTTGCGGTGGGAAATTGGTGAGAGCCTGCATGACTCCATAATTGAATCAATCTATACTGACGCAGCTAAGATTGCCAATAAAGTAGTTAAAGTTAAAGAGCAAAAGAAAAAGTACAGTTATGATCAGGCTATAGACAGGATAGTTACAAGCAAGTGGCTTGGATTTCCGATAATGTTCCTTATGCTTTCAGTAGTTTTCTGGGTAACTATTGAAGGAGCTAATGTCCCATCCGGTTTGATTGCAAATTTATTGGTCGATACGCTCCATCCTGTTTTAAAAGATTTTGCTTCTTCAATTGGCACTCCTTCCTGGTTAAGTGGAGTTTTAATTGATGGCGCTTATCTTGCTATGGCATGGGTAATTTCTGTTATGCTTCCACCAATGGCTATCTTTTTTCCACTCTTCACTTTGCTGGAAGACTTTGGATATTTGCCGAGAGTAGCTTTCAACATGGATAACCTTTATAGGAAAGTCGGTGCACACGGTAAGCAGGCATTAACAATGACGATGGGATTTGGATGTAATGCTGCGGGTATTATCGCCACAAGAATTATTGACAGTCCGAGAGAAAGAATTATTGCTATCATTACAAATAATTTTTCTTTATGCAACGGAAGATGGCCCACACAAATTCTTATTGCAACAATTTTTATTGGGGGCGCAGTTCCTGCTTACCTTGCAGGGATTGTTTCGGCAGCAGCAGTTGTAGGTATAGCTTTACTTGGAATTATTTTTAGTCTTGTCGTGTCATGGGGATTATCAAAGACAATTTTAAAAGGTGAAGCTTCAGCATTCAGTCTTGAACTTCCGCCATATCGTCCACCGAGAATTTTGCGGACTCTTTATACTTCATTGATTGACAGAACAATTTTTGTTTTATGGCGTGCCGTGGTTTTTGCAGTACCTGCCGGAATTGTAATCTGGCTTGTTGCTAATATTACAATAGGGGGGACGAGCATCGCAGAACATTTTACAAATTGGTCGGATCCTTTTGCTTTGTTAGTAGGTTTGAACGGAGTAATTCTTCTCGCATATATAATTGCTATTCCTGCAAATGAGATTGTGGTTCCAACAGTTCTGATGTTAACCGTCCTTGTCGCTGGCATTGCCGGAGTCGGTTCTGGTGATGGTGTAATGTTTGAGCTTGATTCAGTTGCCGATACTTCTGCCATATTACATGCTGGCGGTTGGACGGTTCTAACCGGTATTAACCTGATGTTGTTCAGCTTACTTCACAATCCATGCTCAACAACTATTTACACTATCTACAAAGAAACTAAAAGCATAAAATGGACTGTGATTTCTTCGATACTTCCTGTCATGATGGGTTTTGCAGTTTGCTTTTTTGTTACACAGGTATGGAGGCTGATTGCATCATAAATCAAAACAATGGCTTGAAGGAGTAAAATGAAAATATTGAGAATTTATTTGCGGGAAAATAATTTCAGACTACTGACATTATTATCAGGTTTTTTATTGTCCATGATTATTATTTCCTGTGAAGAATTTCTACCTTCAGCTCCTGAATCAAGTGAAGTTCTGAATGAACCTATTGAAGGTTTAACGTCCTCCCAACTTGCCGCTCATTTGCAGGGAGATGAACAGTTTGGAAAAATATTTGGAGCCGAAGATGGCTTAGGACCAATTTTTATAAACACTTCATGCGAGAATTGCCACATTGCTGATGGGAAGGGACACCCGTTCATTCAATTAACAAGATTTGGTAAAATGAATTTGGATGGCACGTTTGACCCGATGACGGAATATGGCGGTCCGCAACTTCAGCAAAGATCAATATCAGGTTATCCTCCGGAGGAAATATATTCTGAAGCAACAGGGATTAGTATTTTTATGCCTCCTGCTGTAACCGGACTTGGATTAATCGAAGCAGTCCCGGATCAATTAATTTTATCCTATGCCGATCCAAATGACTTAAATGGTGATGGGATTTCGGGTGTTCCTAATTATGTTGATCCTCCGGATTATTTTCAGCCTAAGCCTGGGTTTCATATTTCAAATAACGGAAAGTACATTGGAAGATTTGGTAGGAAAGCGGGTGTAATTACAATTCTTCAGCAAGTAGCCCAGGCGTATCTGCAGGATATAGGAATAACATCCGATTTCTTAACTGAAGATTTGTACAACTATACAATGGGTTCCGGAACCGGAGATAAAGTTTCCGATCCAGAACTCTCAGCAAGTATTGTAAAAAGTGTTGAGTTTTATATAAGAACATTAAAACCGCCGCCGAGAAGAAATCAGAACGATGCTGAAGTAATAGCTGGCGAAAATATATTTAAACAAATAAATTGTTCCGGTTGTCATATTTCAACACTTGTTTCAGGTCCTTCAGAGATTGAAGCATTAAACCAAAAAGAATTTCATCCCTTCACCGATATGCTGATGCATGATATGGGCCCTGAGCTTGATGATTATTATACCGAGGGAAGTGCTAAAACAAATGAGTGGAGAACAACTCCATTATGGGGCTTAGGCATTGGTGAATCTTCTCAGGGTGGAAAGAGTTTCTTTTTGCATGATGGTAGGGCAAAGACAATAGAAGAAGCGATAAGTTTTCATGGTGGAGAAGCATCAAATATAAGGAACAGCTACTATAATCTTTCCCAGGCTGATAAACAAAAACTCCTGCAGTTTTTGGAATCATTATAAATGTATAGGAAAGAATTTATAAAGACAGTTAGTCTTCTTACTATTGGAACTATAAGCGGTTCTCTTTTAAACGGTTGTGCAGTTATTAAATATGCTCAATACTCCATTGATGGAAATAAACTGGTTATAAAGAAATCCGAGTTCTCAGATATGCAGAAGTTTGTTCTGTTAAATGTTAGCAATTTACCAGCTGCAATTTATTTAAGAAGAAATGAAAACGATGCTTTCACTGCCCTTTTAACTCAATGTACTCATAAAGGATGTGAAGTGGATCCCGATTATGATATGCTTTCATGTCCGTGTCATGGTAGCAAATATTCTTCGGCTGGGGAAGTAATTTCTCCTCCTGCAACAGAGCCATTAAAAAAGTTTGATGTGCTTACAGATTCTGAAAATATTTATATAATAATCTGAGCAAAATTATGTACAAAGTTTTACTACCAGTTCTAATTATTATTTTCTGTGTTATGACTAATGCCCAGGACACAACAGGAATAAAAATCCCCTCCCAGGACGCGATATATACTCGCCCATTTATTTTAGAAGTAAATAAATTGTCAACTTCTATTGGCGGTTACTTTGAAGGAAACTCAAATTACTTTTCGGAAGACGGAGTTAGTGAAGGGCTTTCATTTGAGTTAAGACGTTTTAATATTTTTCTCTATTCTTCACTTGGTTCGGGAATAAAATTTTTATCTGAGCTCGAATTTGAACATGGCACAGAAGAAATAGCCCTTGAAACCGCATTATTAGATTTCCAGTTCTCTCCAATGTTTGCACTGCGCGGAGGTATTCTTCTTATTCCACTGGGTATGTTCAATCAAAATCATGATTCACCCCGCTGGGACATTATTGACCGCCCTTTGGTTTCAACACAAATTATTCCTTCTACTTTATCTGAAGTGGGCTTTGGTGTTTATGGCAGATTCAATCTTGTCAGGGATTTATCACTCACCTATTCAGCCTACCTGACAAACGGTTTGGGCGATGGAATTATTTTAAATACCGAAGGGAAAACATTTATTCCTTCAGGAAAGCGTGAAGAAGCATTTGGGGAAGATAATAACGGACTCCCGGCATACTCCGGTAGAATTGCATTTCAGCATTCATTGGGCGAATTAGGCTTTTCGTTTTATCACAATGTTTATAACTCCTTCCGTATTGAAGGAATTGAAGTTGATGAGAAGCGTAATTTATCAATTGGGGCAGCAGATTTTTCCACAACTTTTTTTGATATTACATTACACGGAGAAGCCGCTTATAGTATCATAGATGTTCCCGATAACCTTTCTGAAATTTTCGGTGATGAACAATGGGGAACTTTTGTTGACGTTATTTATCCTGTTTTTAAAGGTTCTGTTTTTCTGTTTAATGATGCGATTCTTAATTCCATTTTTAGGTTTGAATATGTTGATTTCAATATCGGCGATTTCAATTCTACAGGACAAAGTATTGGGGATGAAATTACTGCATTAGTTTTTGGTTTGGGTTTTCGACCTGTTTCAAATACGGTAATCAAAGCAAACTACAGAAGACACTGGACCGTTGACGCAATTGGTAACCCCAAAATCCATACAGCCGGATTTCAGTTTGGTTTTGCAAGCTATTTTTAAGCAGTAAGATTAATTATTTTAAACGTTTGAATTATGATTCCATAATCTGTAACAGATAACCGTTTTTGATATTACTCCCATCTTGAATAATTTACCCGCTCGCAATATTCTCATTAAATTTCAATGGCAAAAGAAAACTTTAAAGCATACCTGGCGTGGATAACAGTTTGTATTGTTTGGGGAACAACATACCTCGCAATCAGGATTGGAGTGAAAGATCTTCCGCCGATGCTTTTCGCAGGCTTAAGATGGATTATTGCCGGGGTTATTTTTCTTATATTTTTAAAAGGAAGAGGACAAAAATTACCGGGCAAAAAAGATTTAATACCACTGGCAATAGTTGGACTTGCTTTACTTGGAATCGGAAATGGTCTTGTTGTTGTGGGCGAACAATGGATTAATAGCGGGCTTACAGCACTATTAATTACAACTACACCTTTCTGGTTTATCGGTATAGAAGCTTTCTTGCCGCATAAACCTAAAATAAATTTTCTTGTTATTGCAGGTTTGCTTTTAGGTCTGGCAGGAGTCACATTGATTTTCGGCAGTCACTGGCAGGAATTGCTGAACGGATCTTACCTTCTTGGAGCTTTGTGCATTATGGGTGCTGTTATTGCCTGGGCCCTGGGATCGGTTTATTCAAAGTACAAAAAAATAGATTTGCATCCTCTTATGAGTGCGGCGACCCAGATGATTATTGCAGGAGTTGCTCAGGCTGTATTAGGTCTTTTGCTGGGGGAAGCATCAGAGTTCAATCTCGCCGGAAATGGATTATGGGCTTTTGTTTACTTAACATTGGTGGGTTCAATTTTTGGATATGGTTCTTACATTTATGCTATTTCTCATTTGCCGTTATCCTTTGTATCAACATATGCCTATATAAACCCGGTTATTGCACTTTTTCTCGGTTGGTTGGTGCTTGATGAAAGGCTCGATTTTGTAATACTGATATCGGCTGTGATAATAATTGCAGGGGTTTTGCTTGTAAAGCAGGGATCAAAAATTCAGAATATTTTTCCACGTTCAGGGGATTCCGATGGCAAGTCATCTTAAAAAATTAACTTTTCCAGTGTCGTTATTATCACTATTTTTTATTTCATTTTGATTAGGTTTTAATAAAAAAGAAAATGTACAAAGTAATTTCGTTTTATAAATATGTTGATGTAGAAAATCCCGAATCTTTTGCTGAAGAGCATCTGGATTGGTGCATTAAAAATGGACTGAAAGGAAAAGTATATGTTGCCAAAGAAGGAATTAGCGGCTCCATCTTCGGAACGGAAGAGCAAACTGATCTTTATAAATCTAACCTGAAAAGTTACGGGATGTTTGCAGATATTTGGTTCAAAGAAACCGACACCGAACAAATTGCTTTCACTAAAATGCATGTAAGAATTAAAGAGGAGGTAGTTAATTCCGGGCTAAAAAATATTGATCCCCGGAATGGGGGCAAAAGATTAACCCCCGGGGAATTATTAAAGTTTTATAAAGAAGGAACGGATTTTGTTATTGTAGATGCAAGGAATTGGTATGAAAGCAAAATCGGAAGATTTAAAAATGCTGTTACTCCGGGCATTACTCATTTCAGGGAGTGGACAAAGGTTGTTGAATCACTAAAAGATTACAAAGACAAAAAGATAGTTACATACTGTACCGGTGGAATAAGATGTGAGAAAGCATCAGCCTATATGGTTAAGGAAGGCTTTAAAGATGTTTACCAGCTTGACGGCGGGATAATCAATTTCATAAATAAATATCCCGATACTTACTGGCAGGGAAGTATGTTTGTTTTTGACGACAGGAAAGTTGTCGAGCCAAACACTAAAGAAGAATTAAAATATGTGGCGGAATGTGAGTTCTGTGGGAAACCGACTTCATATTATATTAATTGCCACAACATAGATTGCGACAGGATTATCATCGTCTGCCACGATTGTAAAATTGATAATGATTACTGCTGCAACGATGAATGCAGGAGAGCTGACAATAAACGGGATAAATATTACGGTTGAATTTCAGAAAAATAATCTCATACGGGGTGATTTATTCAAACGCTAAAAAAATTATTAATAGTTGTTAATTTACTTTTAGTAACTATTCCATTAAATGCCCAAATTGTCTTTGAGCCTTTACACAAAGATGTTTATTCCTTTCTTGAAAGATTAAGCCTGAAGGGAATTATAGAGCTCGATAATGTAGTTAAGCCGTTATCAAAGAAATATGTTTCTGAAAAAATACTGGAGGCTAAAAATAAAATTAATTTGCTGAACGGACTTGAAAAAGAAGAACTCGCTTTTTTTGAAAAAGATTATTACCTGGAGATCGAAGGATTCAGCAAGAAAAATGAGGACAAGAAAAGTTTAAATTATTTTGAGAAAGATACTGCCGGTCGGTTCAGGGCATTTTCCTACAGCGATAAAACTTTTAAGCTTAATGCAGATCCTATCATAGGATACCAGGTGACATTTCCCGGGAAAGACAGGAACATTCATTCGTGGGTGGGTATATACTCATACGGATATTTTTCTGATAATATCGGTGTAAGTATGGATTTTAGATCTAATAATGAGCACGGGACAAATATAGATGGTGAAAAAGATTTTACTCCTGAAACGGGAATAATACCGGTTGGCAGTGATAATATCGATTACACCGAAGTGAAATCTATGGTATCTATCGATTGGGGTTGGGGTAATGCTGTAGTTGCGAAAGATTTTATAGAATATGGTTACGCAAAGAGTGGTAATCTTGTCCTTTCAAATAAAGCGCCTTCTTTCCCTTATATACGGCTTCAGCTAAATCCGGTCGATTGGCTAAACTTTTATTATTTCCATGCATTTCTTTCTTCAAATGTTATTGATTCCGCAAAGCTCGCAGAATATAAAAGAGACATCTACATAAATAAATATTTTGCATGGCATTCGCTTATAGTTACGCCTTTAAAAGGTCTGGATATTTCTGTCGGCGAATCTGTTGTTTACGGCAGTAAGCTCGAGCTCGTTTATCTGATGCCATTCCTGTTTTATTACTATGCAGATGACTTTTTAAGTGACAGAGAAGGAAAACCAGGCGATGCAAACTCACAAATTTTTTTATCGGTCAGCTCAAGAAATCACTTGAAGAATACTCATTTCTACGGAACTTTTTTTATAGATGAATTAACACTTAGAGGAATAAGTGGAACTTTGTTCGTTGATACCGGAACTATTGAAGGCGCTTTTACTGATGAAGAATCACGGACACAAGTAGGATATACTGTTGGACTATCTGCTGTCGATATGCCGTACGATAATTTAACATTAACTGCCGAATACACAAGAATTAATCCGTTTGTATACGGGCATCACGACCCGGCACAAACGTATACCAACTCATCTTACCTGATGGGACACTGGATGGGACATAATTCCGATCTTATATACTTAGAAATAAACTACAGGTTTTTACGGGGTCTTCAGGCAACTCTTTGGGGAGAGTATATACGTAAAGGAAGTTCAGATCACAGTGAACAATATGGTGATCATCAGCCGGCATTTCTCTTCGGCTTAAAAAATTATTATAAATACCTCGGTCTGAACCTGAAATATGAATTTATGCACGACCTGAACTTCGAAGCGAGATTCAGGTTAAATATGATTTCAAGTGAACAGGAAGACGGCTCATTCGAAGATAGTCATGTAAATGAATTCTCTTTCCTGGTCTACTACGGATTATAGAATAAGCCGGGCTAAATTTATAACTATTACTTTTTCCAATCCACTAAAAGCTTTTTCATATTATCAAAATCAAAAGGCGCATTTTCCAGCTTTGATCCGTAATCAATTGCTTTTTCCAATGTTGTGATAGCTTCATCTTTCTTATCCATCTTTGCAAGGTATTGAGCTTTTATTCTCTGGTTCCAGTAATTTTCGTTTATCAGTTCCGAAGCCTGCACCCATTTAAATCCTTCTTCAAGATTAACATTATTCTGCAAACAATAGGCTGCTGCAGAATTAAGCTCTCCCCAATCAATGGCTTTCCTTGCACTCTCAAGAACAATTTCCTGAGTGTTTACTTCTACATTAAAAGTTATTCTCAGCTTTTCCCAGATGAGGTTTACACTGGCAGAGTTTCCTGTCATATCTGTAATTGTAAATATCATTCTTTCAGTAAAAGGATTTTCTACGGGTTTAACTTTTATTCTTAAAGCATCTTTTTTCATATCATAATTCATCGGGTCATCGACTTTGGTATCCTTACTGAAAATAATTTCCCATTCATTCATCCCAGGGATTGTATGGAAACCGTATGTGCCTGCGGGCAAATTGTTCCCGTTTACGTTAACAGGATCGCTAAATGTAATTGATGTAACTTCATTTGCTCCTGTTCTCCAGGTTTCACCGTAAGGGACAAGCTCACCCCAGATTTTTCTTCCATTAACCCTGGGTGAACTGTAATCAACTGTAATTTTTGTAACCCCGACAAACTGGGAAACTGTTGCATCGGGACTTGGGCGGGGTGTTCTGAAATCCTGTGCATCTGCAAATGTGCAAAAAGTCAAAAAGGTAATTATTAAAAAGAAATATTTACGCATAGCTTTCCTTTCATCTTATTTATTACAACTTAAGTTTTCTTATTAGAATGGCTTAATAATTGTCAAGATACTTAATGTTAATTAATAATTCAATTTTACAATGCTGAAAAATTCTCCATTAGGACTGGATAAAGCCGTTACTTACACGTGGTTTGGTGAGATAAAAAGATGGATACCTTCCGTGATTATGCTTCCTTTAATGATCTGGCTGGCTTTAAACCGTGGCAATTATAGTTTGATAGACAATGCCGATCTTGTAATTCATGAAGCCGGGCATTTCTTCTTTATGTTTTTCGGAAAATTTATTTATACGGCTGGTGGAAGTTTAATGCAGGTTATTCTTCCATCGTTGATTGCCTGGTATTTTTTTCGGAAAAGCTACAGGACAGGTGTTCAGTTCTCCTTTCTATGGCTCGGACAAAATTTAATTAATATTAGTGTTTACGCTGCAGATGCGCAGGCTAAGAGGTTGCCTTTGCTCGGCGGCAATAAAGTTTACCACGACTGGCATTACATGCTCAGTGAGCTAAATATTCTTCAGTATGATTCCGAAGTCGGCTACATCATTTACGGTTCTGCAATCTTAATTTTTATTATTGCCCTCTTATTACCTCTGTTTATTCATAACTAATTGCTAATTTAGCAGCCGAAAAAATTCTAATCTGATGAAAAAATATATTTTATTTACATTGCTCTGTTTTTCTGCCGTTGCACAGGAAAACCCTGTTAAAACATATTATCCTAACGGCAAAATAGAATCCGAGATTAGCTACAAAGATTCTATTAGGGACGGCGAAGCGAAATTCTACTTTGAAGAAGGTACTCTAAAAGAGGAAAGGCTTTATGTTAACGGGAGAGTTGAAGGGCTCGTTAAGGTTTATTATCCTAATGGTAAACTAAAAGAACTGATAAATATTGAGGATGGAAAAAGAGAAGGTCCTACATCCCTTTTCGATGAAGAGGGAAACTACGTTAAGGATCTGATTTTTGAAGAAGGAATACAGGTTGTTAAAAAAGAAAATCCGTATATAATTAAAGTACCCCCAAAAGAAATAGCTGAGAATAAAAAAGACCAGGCTGTAACTTCCAACAATGTTAAAAAAGAAAAGAAACAGAACTATGAAATGCCGCCTCCCCAGGAAAATGATAATATGGAAGATGATCCTGCGATATACAAAACTGTTGAAATAATGCCGGAACCGGTTGGCGGTTTAGAAGCTATTAAGAAGAAACTCATTTATCCGGTTAAAGCAAAAGAGAACGGGATTCAGGGAATAGTTGAGATAGAAATATCTGTTGATGAATACGGTGAAGTTACAAGCGCAGAAGTTGTAAAAGGTATAGGGTATGGATGCGATGAATCTGCAAAGATCGCTGTTTATTATACAAAATTTAAACCCGGCTTGCAGAGAGGAAAACCTGTTAAAGTGCAAATGACTCTGCCTGTGGAGTTCAAGATTTTTGACCGTCAGGAAGAGAAGTAAATCTGAATGTAATTAACACCTGACTCTATAGGGTCTGTTGCATAACATTAGAAAATAATTTCTGTTAATCCTCTACGAGGATTTATAATATGTTGGCTTTATCTTTCTACAATAATATGACCCTGCCTTGCCGTCAGGCAGGCTCTAACGAGGTCAGTTATTGTTATATAACATCGTAGATGTTTAATTATTGTAACTCAGAATAAAAACCTAAAAATATGATCCTCGTAGAGGATCAATAAATTGATAAAGGATCAGTTAGGCAACACACCCTTTAGTCAGGTAAGAATTTAAGGGATTCCAAGACCCCCGAATACCGCAACTGTCTCAACAGTTTAAAATTTTAACCGGTCATAATTAAAGCCGAAAACTAAAAAGCTCTAACTGTTTCAACGGTTTTTAGTTCTAATCTTGAATCTGAAAGCTGATAAAATATTTATCAACTCTTTTTCTTCTTCCGGCACCACAACAGTATAATTAAGAAATTCATACCTGAGGCTATACTCTTTTCTCAGGCTGTCAAAATATTTTCCCGGATTTTTATCGGAAAGAATTTTTCTGAGATTCCCATCATCTTTTCTAATATCATAAATTTTACTGAAAAGACTCCGCAATAATGTTTCAACGGAACCGGTTTCGTTTAATTCAATTACAGCATTATCAATTTTTATTTCAGGAGCTTTAAAAGTTACTTCCTCGTTTAAGAATCTACACAAGGCTGAATATATCATCATCGTTCCGTTTACTTTCCCTTCATACGAATAACCGGCAATGTGGGGCGTACCGATAAAAACCTTCTGAAGCAGTTCAGGATTCAACTCAGGCTCATTTTCCCATACATCTAAAATAACCGTTAGGTTTTTCTTCTCAATTATTTTTTCCAGCGCATCATTATCAACAACGCTTCCGCGTGAGCTGTTTATAAGAATACAATTATCTTTTAGATCATTCAATCTTTCGAAACCGAGCAGGTGATAAGTTTTGTCTATTCCTTCCTTGTTTAGAGGGACATGCAGAGTAACAATATCAGCCCTAAGTGCTTCATCGGGTTCCTTGTACTTTTTATCGCCTGTTTTTCTTTTAAGAGGCGGATCGTTTATAATTGTTTTCATTCCAAGGGCATTCGCACAGTTTGCAACTTTACTTCCGACATTTCCGGCACCGATAATTCCTATTGAAAGATCTTTAAATCGTAATTTCCTCTCAGATAAAATTCCGGCGAGAGCGGTAAAAACATATTCCTTAACTGCATGCGCGTTACAGCCCGCAGCATCTGCAAAAGTAATGTTGTTTTCTCTTAAATAATCAAGATCAATATGGTCTCTCCCGATTGTAGCAGTACCTACAAATTTAATTTTGCTGCCTTCAAGCAAATTCTTATCTACCTTGGTTATAGAACGGACAATCAGAACATCTGATTCTTTCAGAGATTCCGGTGTAATTTTTCTTCCGTGTAAAAGCGTAACATCGCCGAACCTGGAAAAGGCATCCCTGGCGTAAGCTATATTTTCATCGATGGTTAATTTCAGCATAAGTGATACCTTGTCAAAAATTATAATCTTCTAATTTTCTAAAGTGTTATGGAACTCATCCCAACCCTTCCCTGCCTTGTCGGCAGGCAGGTCTTAAAAAGAGAAGGGCTTATGAAATTTTGCGACTTTAGTTGTCATAGTCTGTCAGAACATAATTATTTATTGCATTATTGCCAACCTGCCTTGCCGTCAGGCAGGTAAGTCTCTCTCTTTTAAGAGGCTGTGTGAAAATTGCATTTTTATTGCCCTGAGCTTTAGCTCAGGGATTATAGTCTAAGATACATAAAGGCTTTAGCCTCATTATTTGCATTTATAGATGCGGCTAAAGCCAAACAAGTTTAGTTTTATTTTCATTCCCCGACCTGCCTTTGCCGTCAGGCAGGCTTAAAAGTCGGGGCAATTATAATTTTCACACAAACTCTTTTAAGAGAGAGATTAGAGTGAGTTCTTTTTCGCTTGGTCAGTATTTTCAGCATATAAAATTGTTTTTTCAAATATTAAAATATATTTTTTGAAACCATATCATAAAAAATCTTCAGAATAAGAAGATGTAAATTATAAATAAATCCTTTCACTTAAACAGGAGGAGTTGAGGATGCTAAGCAGATTACTCCAACCCGAAATCAGGTCTCTTTTAGATGCGAGGGACTTCAGCACCTTAAAAGAAGTTTTAAGTGAATGGTCGCCTACCGATGTTGCAGAATTAATTTCAGAGTTCGCCGAATCTGAACAAGCATTAATATTCAGGATTTTACCTAGAGACCTGGCAGCAGATATTTTCGAGTATATAGATTTTGATTTGCAGGTAAGCTTACTTAAAGGGCTCGGTAAAGAAGAAGTTGCTGCAATACTGAACGAAATGTCTCCCGATGATCGTACTGCTTTGCTTGAGGACCTCCCCGGTTCTGCAGCAAGACAAATGATAACGTTGCTTTCTGCCGAGGAGAGAAAGATTGCAGTAACACTTTTAGGCTACCCGGAAGAAAGCGTTGGGCGTTTGATGACACCAGATTATATTGCCGTGAAACCCGAATGGTCTATAAATGAAGTTTTAAATCATATAAGACAATACGGAAAAGACAGCGAGACTTTAAACATTATATATGTAGTAGATGAAAAAGGAAAACTCGTTGACGACGTAAGAATAAGAGATATCATATTGGCTTCGCCCGGAACTAAAGTAAGCGATTTAATGGATGAGAATTTTGTTGCGCTGCATGTAACAGACGACCAGGAAAAAGCAGTAGGGGTTTTTAAAAAATATGACCGAGTTGCACTGCCGGTTATTGATAAGATGGGATTGCTTATCGGGATTGTAACTGTTGACGATGTGTTCGACGTTGCTGAAGCAGAAGCAACGGAAGATATACATAAAATAGGAGGTGTTGAGGCACTCGATGAACCGTATTCAACGATTCCTATTCTTAACATGGTTAAAAAGAGAGCTGTATGGCTGACAATTCTTTTTATCGGTGAAGTTTTAACTGCTATTGCAATGGGGTATTTTGAAAACGAGATTAACAAGGCGATTGTCCTCTCGGTTTTTATTCCATTAATAATTTCAAGCGGCGGAAATTCGGGCTCACAGGCAGCTACGTTAGTAATACGTGCCATGGCTATTGGTGAAATTACTTTAAAAGACTGGTGGCTTATTATGAGGAGAGAAATATTATCCGGTTTTTCACTCGGCTGCATTCTTGGTACAATCGGATTTTTACAGGTTACTATTCTTGCTAATTTCATTGGCACAATAGGCGAACACTGGGTGCTTGTCGGTTTGACCGTCGGTTTTTCTTTAATAGGTATCGTTCTCTGGGGCACCTTCTCAGGCTCGATGCTTCCTTTCATCCTTAAAAGGCTCGGTGCCGATCCCGCAACTTCGTCCGCTCCTCTTGTTGCTACTATGGTTGACGTTACAGGTTTGGTAATTTATTTCACTATGGCAATTATTATCCTGAGCGGTACATTACTTTAGTTTTTGCTGTCAAATCATACCCTGTGGCATAAATACTACAGTTATTTCCTATTCTGTACTAATTCATAACTTTATTAAAAGTGTATTTTAGATACCAGTAAGTTTGAAAATATTTTTTAGGATTTACAAAAAATGAACGAGACAATCTTTGATTATGGTGTTACTGACAATGAAAAGATGTTTATGCGCATTGAGTATTGGGACAAGGATGAGTATGTAAAAAACACCAGTGAGAAAAGAAGACTTCAGCATTTGTATTTGATGTTTATAATGAGAGGCGAAGGTGATAAGGCTAAGGTTGTATCTGATTCTATGTCGAAGGGAGCTGAAGAAGTACTGGCTGTATGATTTGATGACCGTTTGTTTCATTCGAAAGAATAGGCAGTGTTAAAAGCACTGCTTTTTTTATTTACAAATATTTTATCCGATGTGCGGATATTTTTTTTGATTTGAGGATATTTACTTTATACAAGTTCATCAGAAAATGTCGGTAGCCGCAGGCTTCAGGCTGCGGTAATTAATAGAAAAACCAAATCTAAAAATTATTTCTACCGTCAATTCAAAATTTTCATGCCTCAAATAATAAAACACCATGCTGTTTAATTTTAGGACCCGCAGAAGTTCAACATTTAATCTAATATTTAAATAACTCTCCTTAAGTAATCCCATTCTCTTAACAGGGAAAGGGCTTATAAAATTTTATGACTTTATATATGAAGTTCTCTCAAAAAGATAATAGCTTCATAGTTATATAATAAAAACACCGTAGGTGTTAAATATTTGTAGAAAAGAAAATAGTCCGACATTTTAGAACCCCGTAGGTGGATGTCGCATACAACCACACTTTATTATTTGAGTTTGGTTTTTTTTGCGATAAAATTTTTCAATTCAATATGCTAATACCCCAACTCATATAATTAT